>JAFAKL010000256.1 GCA_019235445.1 Verrucomicrobiota bacterium
GTCCTGGAAACCCGTCCCGAAGAATGCCGTCCGATAACTTTCCATCGCGTCCGCCGCGGTCGCACCGGAGGTGATCCTGATCTGCGCCTCGTCCCGAGCCGACTCGATGCCAATCAAAACGTCTCTTTTGCGGATATATTCGCGAAGCCCGAGTTTGCGATGCTCAATGTCACCAACCAGCACTTCGCATCGGCTCAGAGTTTGGACTGAGGTCTGATCGTCCAGCTCAAACTCGCGGATTGATTCGATCTCCTCGCCAAAGAGCTCGATTCTGATGGGCAAAGAATGATGCCAAGAGAAGATATCCAGAATACCGCCGCGGACTGCGAATTGTCCCCGCGTTGTCACCTGAGGAGATTTCTCGTAACCGCTTTTCAACAAGCTTTCGACCAGCGCTTCTCGATCCAGTGTTTCGTTGCGCCGCAGGATTAAGGTATTTTTCTGAAGAGCTTGGGCGCTTGGAACCGCATCTTCGAGTGACGCCTCGGTCAGAACGATCACTGCGCGTTTACCCTCAGCAATTTTCTGCAGAACCTCCAGACGCTCCGCGACAATTTCCGGGTCCGGGATAGATCCCTCTACCGCCGGCAATTCTATTTCAGGGAAAAACTGGGCATCGATCTGCCAATTCAAAAGCCCGTTGAATATTTCTTCCTGGCGCCGGACATCCGGGCACAGGATCCAACATGATCTGGAGCTGTGATGGCGCGCGACGCAGGCGGTCACAAAGGCCTGTGCGCCCTCGCAAACGTGATCGAACGTCAGGGGGGGCTTGCGTTGCAGAAGCTCCAGCATGGGCGCGCAACTACGGATTGAGTCAACGATGTCTGCCAGCTGTTCTGACATTGGTTGGTGTGCCAATGGAAAGGGTCAGGAACAAGGACTGGGGGATCGACGGGCTGGATTTCCCCAAAGTTAACCGGTCCACCGTTGCCCCGGACAACCTACTGAAAATTCAATTCCCTGGTAATCCCATAGCGCTCAATTCGTTTCCGCAACGTCGCGCGGGTCATTCCAAGGAGCTTTGCTGCCTTGACTTGGTTTCCTTTCGTACGCTTCATGGCGAAAAGCGTGAACTCCCGCTCCAACCAGGGAAGCAATTGGAGGGATCGGTCAGTGGAGGCTGCATCAAGCAGGATTTCCACGGCGGTTTCAAGCGTCGGTTTCGCGGGGTTACTGCTGACCGTGGCTGGCGGATTCTCCGCCCCGTCTGATTGATGAGCCGCCGCACCCAGCGGAATATCCTTGGGGAGCAACACATCACTGGTGGCCAGCACACAGGCGCGCTGAATCGTGTTCTCCAGTTCGCGCACGTTGCCAGGCCACGGATATTCCTCCATTAACTTGACCGCCTCCTCTGAGAGCTTGAGTTGGGGCAAATGCTTTTGCGTGGCGATCTTCTTCAGAAAATATTCGGCCAACAAATTAACATCTTCTTTCCTTTGTCGGAGCGGCGGCAGATGTATTCTGACCACATTCAAACGATAAAAAAGATCCTCGCGGAAATGCTTCCTGGCAACTTCCTGCTCCAGGGTTTTATTCGTCGCCGCGATGATTCGAACGTCGGTTCTGACAATCGTGTTACCTCCTACCCTGGAAAACTCGCCCTCTTGCAGAACCCGCAGGATCTTGCTTTGGACGGCTAGCGGCATGTCACCGATCTCATCCAGAAAGAGAGTTCCTGCATTACTCTGTTCAAACCGCCCGATCCTCTGAGCAGAGGCCCCAGTGAAAGCTCCTTTCTCATGCCCGAAAAGTTCACTTTCCAGCAGGTTCTCGGGAATCGCGGCGCAATTAATCGCAATGAAAGGTTGAAGGCTTCGGCTGCTGTAGTGATGGATCGCCCTCGCCACCAGTTCCTTGCCCGAACCGCTCTCCCCGGTGATCATCACCGGTGCATCACTATGAGAGACCCGGCCGACCATCTTGAAAACTTGTTGCATCGGTTGGGATTGGCCGACCAGACTGTCCTGGTATTGCTCGACGGTCAATTGGGGCTTGAACGCGGTGGCCGAACGCATTTCGGCTTGAGCAGTGAGAGCCGCATCCACAACCGGTTTCAGGTTGAACGGCAGCGACTCCTTTCTCAGATAGTCGAAAGCGCCCAATTTCATGGATTCGATCACTGATTGCGTGGTCCCGAAAGCGCTCATCAGAATGACGATGGCATTCGAATCTCGCTGACGGACTCTGGCCAGGAGTTCCAAGCCGCTGAAAGGCAACAAGTGCGTCTCGGAAATCAGCAGGTCCGGATTTTCCGCGATGTAGATTTTATAGGCTTCGTCGGCCGTCGTCGATGTCACAACGCGAGTGGTCGGCGTCTCAAGCTGATTCTGCGCCCATTCAAGAAAGTCGGTTTCAGGATCAACTAACAAGATCGTTTGCATCAATATCTTGGTCCGGTGGGATGTCGGGAACATTCCAAGGTGCGCCCTCACGCCTAAAAGCATATAATTTGCCCACCTGCGGTAATGCGCAAGCGACACTGCTCAATTCTGAGCACCGAGCATAGAACCCTTTTCAACGCCGGTCCATGCGGGATCCGCAGAAAAATGATCGGACCTTATACTCCCCCGTATCTCCGGTTTCGCCGCCCAAATTCTTCTACCGCCTCGCGAAGATCCTCCTTGCCAAAATCAGGCCAAAGCTTCTGAGTGACATAGATTTCCGTGTAACTAAGTTGCCAGAGCAAAAAATTCGAGATCCGCATTTCGCCGGATGTCCGAATGAACAAGTCCGGGTCAGGCCAGCGATGGGTATACAAGTGGGCGGCAAAGATTTCAGGATTAATCTGATCGATCTCCAACCGGCCGGCGACCACTTCTTCAACAATCCTTTTCACGGCATCCACGATCTCCGTTCGACCGCTGTAGTTCAGCGCCAGGATTGTCGTCAAAAGCTTGCCGTCTGCCGTCGCGGCAATCGACTCGCGAAGCTGCCGTTGCACGGCCGTCGGAATTTCGCTCAGCCGGCCGATTGCCTCAAGCTTGACGCTCCGCTTCCGCAAATCGTCGGTATAATCACGCAAGAATTTCTGCAAGAGGCCCATCAGGGTATCGATTTCTTCCTTAGGACGCCGCCAGTTCTCAGTGGAAAAAGTGTAGAGGGTCAGGTATTCGATCCCGAGTTCCAAACACGCTTCTACGCACTCCTTCGCTGCATTCGCCCCTTCGAAATGGCCTTTGGTCCGAGGCCAACCACGCTGGCGTGCCCAACGACCGTTGCCGTCCATGATCACCGCAATATGCTTCAGAGCACTGGTGGACATTCTTGAAACCATGAGTCCTGCCAGGAAAACTACACCAGAATAGTCTGAGCGCGACTTTGACCCACACCAACCAGCTTGAGCTTTGCTCCGGTCAGATCGCAGATCGTGCGCAGATACTCCCGAGCGTTTGGCGGCAGTTCCTCGTACGATCGAGCTTCGCTGGTCGGTTTCTGCCAACCTGCCGCCTCCACATAGACCGGAACGCACTTCGCCAGCTGCCGCACGCAGGTCGGAGGGACTTCAACCTTTTTTCCGTCGAGCTTGTAAGCCACGCAGATTTTCAACCGAGGCAAGGAATCCAAGCCGTCCAGGTTTGTCACTGCCAATTCGTCGATCCCATTCAGGATTTGAGCATACCTCGTAGCAACCGAATCAAACCACCCACACCTGCGCGCACGCCCGGTGACCGAACCGTATTCGCGTCCCATCGAATGCATCAAGTCGGCAACGATCGAGTCTTGGGTGGGAAACGGGCCTTCTCCCACTCGAGTCGTATAAGCCTTCATAGCGCCGACGACGCGATCAATTCGGTGGGGTGGCACGCCGGATCCCGTACAAGCGCCTCCTGCTGTCGTGTTCGAGGAGGTCACGTAGGGGTAGGTCCCGTGATCCACGTCCAGAAATGTTCCCTGCGCGCCTTCAAAAAGAATTTCTTTGCCGGCCAACATCGCCTTATGAACCGTTAGTACGGTGTTGGTAATAAGCGGCCGGATCTTTTCACCAGCTTCCAGATACTGGCTTAAGAGAGTTTTGAACTTTATCGGCCTCTGACCGAACCCTTGCAGGATCAAGTTTGCTTCCTTGACCCGCGCCTGCAGTTTCTCCTTGAACAGCTCAGGCTGCAAAAGTTCTCCCAAGCGAATCCCTACCCTGGCAATCTTATCGCCATAAGCCGGTCCGATCCCTCGTTTTGTTGTTCCAATCTTCTGTGCTCCCTTGGAGACTTCCCGTTGTTCATCGATCGTTTTGTGGAACGGGAAAACCAAATGCGCGCATTCGCTGATCAACAGATTTTTCGAGTTGATCTTCACGCCATGCGCCGCCAATTCCGATATCTCTTCCCAGAGAGCGATAGGATCAATCACGACCCCATTGCCGATCACGCAAAGTTTGCCTTTCCGCAGAATGCCGGAAGGAATCAAGCGAAGGATATACTTTTTTTCGCCGACGACGACGGTGTGTCCCGCGTTATTTCCACCCTGGCTTCGGACGACGACGTCGACTTCGTCGGTGAGATAATCAATCACCTTTCCTTTGCCTTCGTCGCCCCACTGCGCGCCGACTAAAACGATGTTGGCCATAAATTGTTCCGGACCGGAAATCATCCCGGAACTCCTGAGGGGTTTGCCGGGACAGATGCGAAGTTAGGTGGGCCCCCTACGCTCCGCAAGCAAATCGTCCCTTGGCCCCGATTCGAACCTTTGCAGACAGTCCCTGCAGTTTTATTCTGCCCTGATAACGATGACGACGGGTCGATGGTCGCTGGCCGAGTACCAATCAATCGATCGATACAGGTAAGAACGCGAGGGATCGATCCGTGGCAGGAGGGCTTTGTCCGCCAGAATGTAGTCTATCCGGTCATACGTATCGCTTAGCTGCCGATAGTAGGTCCAGCGGTCTCCTTGTGCATCTGTCAGCAAGATCTCTTTCAGTCGATTTGCGCCTTCTCGCGGTCCCAGAATTTCTTGAATAGCGGGTTGATCTTTCGTGTCATTAAAGTCGCCATAGACCAGGAGATTCACCTTCGGATCCGCGGCTAAAGCGCCGTCAATGTGCTCCCGCAACAGGCGAGCCTCATTACGCCGCAGAAGTGCCTCCCCAGATTGAACTGCCAATTTGGACTTCAGATGAGCGCCCACCACTCTCAGCTGGAAGGCCGGGTTCACCTCGATGATGACGTCCAGAAATCCGCGTTCGACGGGTTCCCGCTGCCCGTTCAGATCAAAAAACAGGGTCTTCGCAGAGTGGCGCTCCACAATGGGAAATCGACTGAGCAACGCCAGGTGCCGATCCGGATCTGCGCCGCTCACGTACTCGCTGAAAGGAAATTCGAGACCAACATCCTTCAGGCGCTTTTGAAATTCCTGGAATTGATCGGGCGGCCCCATTTCGGCGACGCCCAGTATATCCGGATGGATTTCCTTGATGATCCGGACCAGTACTTTTTTTTCGCGCTCAGGTTTAGGCCCAAAAAGGGCTTGACCACCGTCCCGCCGGTTCATCTCCAAATAATTTTCGACATTATAGTGCGCAAAAGTTACCGCTTCTTCGCCAAGAGCGGTCCCGGAGAGCAAGAACAGCCCCGCCGCAACAAGGCTGAGAATCTTCCCAAGCGGCATAAGAAAAGCCCGGTCTGGCAATGCCAGACCGGGCCCGTAAGAAGCCTAGTACACTAGGAGGGCTGAGTGGGCGTTTGGCTGGGCGGCTGAGCCTGAGCAGGTTGGGCTGGCGCCGGCTGAACGGGTGCCGTCTGAACCGGTGCGGACTGAACGGGCGTATTTTGTTGAACAGGTTGTGCAGGTTGGTACGGCTGCGTACTTTGGGGGGGAAGTTTAAGATCTTGCCCAGCTTGATGAAGTTCTTTGTCGAACTCCTCGCGGGCTTTACGAAACTCGTTCATACTCTGACCTAAACTCCGGGCGAGCTCAGGCAGCTTCTTCGCGCCAAAAAGAACAAGCACGATGACGAGAATCAGGACCCACTCGGTCGGCCCGGGCGTCACTAGAGCGATCGTATACATATGGCGAAACCTATCTCAAGCTGCGCTTGGTTTCATGCAAAACCTGCGTGCTCACCGAATTTATTTTAAGGCGTTCAGACGAGAAATGAGGTCCGCCTTGCTGGTCAAGCCAACGACCTGGTCTTTGACCTCGCCAGCCTTAAAAAACAACATCGTCGGTATGTTACGAATCCCAAAGCGATTCGAAAGCGTGGGATTGTTGTCGACGTCCACTTTTGCGATGCGAACAGCGGTCCCCTGCTCTTTGGCAATTTCGTCCAAAACGGGCGCAATCATCCGGCACGGGCCGCACCAGGTGGCCCAGAAATCGACGAGCACAGGAACATTAGCTGCACTCACCGTCTGATCAAAGGTGGCTTCGTCCAAATGAGTAACTGATTCGGTAGACATAAACTTGAAACGTTTTGCTTTGCGTTCGACCGATTTGTCCTCTTTCAGCTGAACGCAATCAGCATTTGTACTATAAGAGATATCACCAGAAAAGCTAGCAGTAAGCCGATCAACGGCACGGTCATCGGATCTCGCTTCGCCTGAACCGCCTCCGTCATCAACATGTGTACTCCGCGCGATTCGGTCTCGGGAAGATGCGCCTCCGCTCGGACGGCCTCCTGGCGTGCAGAATCCTCCGCCTTCTGCTTCCGCGGCGGCACTGGAATCCTTACTACTCCCTTCTTCGCTTCGGCCATTGACTTATATACCGTTCCAAAGTTGCCCCCTGTCAACTGGTTAAGTTCTGAAAGAACGGCTGGCCGGGAAATTTTAGTGCACCGTCTCCTATATCCCCCGGTTGCCAAACTTACTCCTTGCGCTCCTCGCCTTTTCCTCCCAGTTTCGAGCCGATCGCGATATGAGAGTGCTGGTCACAGGAGGCGCCGGATTTATCGGCTCCCATTTGGTCGAGGCCTTACTGGCGGAGGGACACAGCGTGTCCGTCATTGATGATTTCAATGACTTCTACGACCCCAAAATCAAAAAAAGCAACCTGCAACCCGTTCTAACTGACGTTCGCCTGCATTCCATCGACATTCGGGACAAGGACGCTGTTTTGCGTGCGTTTGCGACAGAGCGGCCCGACGCCGTCGTACATCTCGCTGCGCGGGCCGGGGTGCGGCCCTCCATCCAGCACCCGGAGATTTATCTTTCAACGAATATCAACGGCACTTTCCACCTTCTCGAAGCCTCTAAAGAGCACAAGGTCACCCGCTTCATCTTTGCCTCTAGTTCTTCGGTCTACGGAGCGTCGACAGTGATTCCCTTTCGGGAAGACCAGGTCCTGACCCAGACTTTGAGTCCGTATGCATCCACAAAGCTCGCCGGCGAACACCTTTGCTCGAATTATTCTTACCTGTATGACATGGGAGCGGTCTGCCTGCGCTTCTTTACCGTTTATGGACCGCGTCAGCGCCCCGACCTGGCGATTCACAAGTTCACCGATTTGATTCATCGCGGCAAACCGGTGGATGTCTACGGCGATGGGACTGCTCGCCGCGATTTTACCTATATTGATGACGTCATCCAGGGCGTGCTCGCGGCCGTCCACCGCGGCGATACGCTATTCGATATCTTCAACCTTGGAGAAAGCGAAACCACCGAACTCCGCGAGCTGATTGTCGAGATCGAAGCCGTGCTTGGGAAAAAGGCAAAGATCAACAGGCTCCCCCCGGTGCCAGGCGACATGCCGGCGACCTGTGCCGATATCTCCAAAGCCAGGAGGCTTCTTGGTTACGCGCCTGCAACTCAAATCCATTCCGGTTTGCGGAAATTTATTGAATGGTATCTTCGGGCGCATGCTCTATGAACGCTTCTTCCATCTATAGCCCTGTTGAGTTGTGCCAGGCTCTCGTCCAGATCCCGAGTGAGAATCCGTCTGGCTCAACTGCGAGCAATGGAGAGGAAGCCATCGCCCGGTTTGTCGGCGAATTTCTGGAGAGCTCAGGTGCTCGGGTTGAATACGAGGAGATCGCGCCCGGACGCCCGAATGTCTATGGAATGTGGCCTGCCCCGCCAGGAGCAACCCAACGCATCCTGTTCGCACCGCATTTGGACACCGTGACGGTGGAGGGAATGAGCATCGACCCGTTTCTCGCCAAACGTCTGGAAGGAAGATTGTACGGGCGCGGAAGTTCGGACACGAAAGGATCGATGGCCGCGATGCTGTGGGCACTCAAATCCGTCGATCTATCTAAACTCGATGTTGCCGTCGGGTTCGCCGGGCTTGCGGATGAGGAGTTCGAACAGCTTGGAGCCCAGGCCTGCGCGGCCAGGAAGATGGCCGACTTTGCCATTGTGGGCGAACCCACCAACCTCGACGTTGTTTACACGCACAAGGGAACGGCCTGGATCGAAATCGAAACGCACGGAAAGTCCGTGCACGCGTCCATGCCGCAAACCGGTATTAATGCGATCGACCGTATGATGGATACCCTGAATATTTTACGCGCCCGATTTCCTGAGATTTGCCCGGTACCGCCGGATTCCATGCTTGGCCAGCCGACTCTCAGTGCTGGACGAATCCGCGGCGGCTCGAAGATTAACGTTGTCCCTGATCGTTGCTACGCCGAGCTCGACATCCGTATCCTGCCGGGACAGGAATCGATGGCTACTGCGGTCGCCGAATTCCTGCAACAGCATCAGGTTCCAGCTATCGTCAACCGGATCAAGGTTTCAGCTCCTCTTTATACTTCCCCTGATAACCCGTTCATCCGCAAGTTTATCGGTCTCGGATCGAGGCTGACCGGGGCCAGTTGGTTCTGCGATGCAGCGTTTTTCGCGCTCGAAGGCATGCCTGCCATCGCTATCGGCCCCGGTTCCATCTCCCAGGCGCATACCGCGGACGAATTCATCGAGATCGCAGAACTCGAGCGCGGTACGAAATTCTTTACCAACTATTTACGCTCTTTCGACCATGGCCGAGGCAAAGCTTAAAGCAGCCATCACCCCCACCCGGGCAGAAGATTTCCCTGAATGGTATCAACAGGTAGTTCGGGCCGCTGACCTCGCAGAAAACTCGGAAGTTCGCGGTTGCATGGTCATTAAGCCATGGGGATACAGCATTTGGGAAAATATCCAGAGCCAACTGGACTTGATGATCAAGGCGACCGGTCACAAGAACGTTTATTTCCCTTTATTTATTCCGCTGAGCTATTTTGAGAAGGAGGCGGCGCACGTCGCGGGATTTGCCAAGGAATGCGCCGTAGTCACTCATCACCGCCTGGAAGCGGGCGAGGGCGGCAAGCTGCGCCCTGCGCCATCGGCCGAACTGGCTGAACCTCTGGTGGTCCGACCTACCTCAGAAACGATTATCGGCTCGGCTTTCGCGAGGTGGATTCAATCCTATCGGGATCTGCCTATCCTGATCAATCAATGGGCAAACGTGGTCCGCTGGGAAATGCGTCCTCGCCTGTTTCTGCGCACTGCGGAGTTTCTCTGGCAGGAAGGCCACACTGCCCATGAAACCAGGCAGGAAGCCATCGAAGAAGCGGTCCAGATGCTGGAAGTTTACGCCACCTTCGCGCGCAACCATCTTGCGCTGCCTGTGTATCACGGAGAAAAGACAGAAAGCGAGCGGTTCCCCGGCGCCGTTCAGACGCTCTGTATCGAGGCGATGGTTCAGGACCGCAAGGCCATCCAGGCCGGCACCTCCCATTTCCTGGGCCAGAATTTTGCGCAAGCGTCCGGCATCCGATACATCTCCCGAAATGGGACGGAGGAGTATGTCTGGACAACCAGCTGGGGCCTTTCGACACGGTCAATTGGCGCGCTCATTATGACGCACGCGGACGACGAGGGAATGCTCTTGCCGCCACGAGTCGCGCCTGCACATGTGGTCATCCTCCCGATTATCTCCAAGGAAGAAACAAGAGGGGCCGTACTCGAATCCGCCGCGACACTTAAAGACCGGATCGCTGCGCTTCGCTACGCCGGTGAACCGATCCGTGTTGAGTTGGATCTCCGGGATATCGCGGGAGGAGCTAAAAACTGGGAATGGATCAAACGCGGCGTGCCGCTCCGGATCGAAATCGGTCCTCGTGACCTCGCCGCAGGTAAATTCGCTCTCTCT
>JAFAKL010000319.1 GCA_019235445.1 Verrucomicrobiota bacterium
TAGACCAGGGCGATACGGCCGGGTTCTCAAGGCGAATCGTCTTCATATCAAAGCAGATACAAGGATGATATTAGCGTAAGATGTGACATTCCCCGTTCGGATCAGACCGACGGCATTCGGCATCCCTTTTTAGTCTATATGGGGTTCGCGCGTGATCGGGATGCCTCGAGAGCGGTCGCAAGATCGATTGGGTTTACGCCGCATTATTCAAGAAAACTCTTCTGCTAGAAATTTGTCCGGTTGGCCGCTGTCTGCGATGACGATAGCGTTAGCGTTGACGCAAGCGGCTCAGCAACGCGGGTTAAGGATTCCGATCTTTAGCATAGGTATTGCCAATCTTAAATAAAAGGTTAACTGCCCAGGAGCGGGTCGCGGTGCTCAGGACGGCCGCGGGTGAAGTTAAGACGGTGAATGGGCTTGAGGACCTCGAGCACTTCGGCAACAAGCCGTTCGTCCATCGGCTCCTGGACATAGGCGATGTTGTCCAGGATATTCTTCGGCCGCGCCGTGCCGACGAGCGTGGTGGCGATGTCAGGGTGCGAGCACGAATATTGGACCGCGAGCTTGATGATGTCGACTCCTTTCGCTTTGCAGTACTCGATGGCTTTGCGGCAACCCTCGATGATCACTTTGCTCGCGGGGTGCCAGTCGGGCGCTCCCCGCGGGGTGAGCAGGCCCATGCCGGTGGGCGACGCGTTGATGATGCCCACGCCTTTTTCCTTCAGATAGGGAATCAGGTCGGCAAGCGAGTCGTCGTTCAACTCGTAATGGCAGAACGAAAGAATGGTGTCGACCGTGCCGGGATCTACCCGATCGAGGACGCTCGAGAAAACCTTAAGCGGCAGGCCGGTGATGCCGATAAAGCGCGCCAGCCCCTGCTGCTTGAGGCGGTGCAGCTCGGGAAGCGTTTCGTTCACGATCTGATCGTGGTCCGCAAACTCGACGTCATGGCATTGGATCAGGTCCACATAGTCCACGCCCAGTCGTTTGAGGCTTTCGTGCAGGCTGCGTTCCGTGCGCCCCGCCGAGTAATCATAGTCCCCCTTCGCCTCGCTGTAAGCCCCGACCTTGGTGGCGAGGTAATATCGACCGCGCGGGATACCGCCGAGCGCCTTTCCTAAGTTGGTTTCCGCAAGTGTCTCGCCGTAAGCGGGCGAAACATCGATGAAGTTGATTCCGCCATCGAGTGCAGCCCTCACCGTCTCAATACAATCGTCGAGATTCACCTGGTGAAATACGGCCCCCAGTGATGAGGCACCAAAACTGATCACCGACACCTCCATGCCGGTATTTCCAAGTTTGCGGTACTTCATGGCCTAGTTTTGTTTAACCGAAAATGGGCATAATGTGACGCTCGAGCAGGTTCTTCGTCACGTTGCGCGCGATGGTCGCTTCGTTGGCTTTGAGCGCTTCCAGGAAGCGTTCGCCCATTTCGGCCGCGACCTTGAATCCGACATGCAGCAACTGTCGAAAGTGCGGGTTGTAAATAGAAGATGACTGCGCGTGCCGCAGCGCGTGAGTGTACTCCTCGGAATTCCAGTCAGCCACAGTTTTTGGATCGGGCAATTTCCCTTTATCGATGTCGATCACCGTTGCGTAGGGGCCCGTCAATTCGTCGAAGCGCCCGTAGGCGGCGACATAAATCTCGCGCGCAATCTGCAAGCCTCCACCGCCGGACTCAGCCAGCCCTATCAGTTCCTCTAACCAGGTCGTGCCGGCCGTTTTCACGTGCAATCCGGCATCGTGCTTTTTAATCAAACGGTTAATGATGGGATAAAGTGAAAACTTGTCGCTGCCCGAATGGACGCTCAACTTAAGCGTTGCCGGAAGCTCGAACTCACGGATGGCAAAGGCGATGACGTGCAGGTCTTCGTCAAATTCCTTCTCGAATCGCGAAAGGTCGCCTACATAGTCGACTCCTTTGTTGAACCTGCCCGTGAACTTTGGTGCAATGGTTTGCGCCGGGATCCCTTGGTGGTGAATCATCGCCAAAATCAGGAATAACTCCACCGGCGTTTGCGGAGTATCAGTCTCGTCTACCGAAACTTCCGTGATAAAAGCGTTCCCTCCTTTTTGTTCTGCGATGTGCCGGTAGATGCGACCTGCTTCCTGCACGGCAAGCAAGAATTTGCGAGCCGCCAGACGCACCGTTTGTTCGCTGATTTGGAAAGCTTGACTGATGCCCGGAATGGAGAGCGAGCCGGTGTAAGTGCGCACCGTCTTCACAAAAGCTTCCACCCCATTTGGATCCGCCGCTTTGCCGGTAAAATCTGCCACATCGAGCGTGTAAAAATCACTGGCGCGGATGAACGCATCCACGGTCTTGAGGCCGATGTGATCGGCATCCACGTAATAGGCTCCGGTCCAGCCTAACGCTGCTACTGCGGCGTCCGCCTCTGCCCGAACGTCGTCTGGCTTAGTCTTAACGATCGCATGTTCACGGTGTGATTTGTTCCAAACAGGATAGATTTTTAATTCCGCTTCGCTCGCCTTGAGGATGGCCTCAAGCTGAGCGCGGCCTTCGTGAGCAAAGCGGTCGCCCATACCGAAAGTGTAGGATTCAATTCTCATGGTGGGGAATCTTTTCAGAGGTATAAGAGGGGGGTCCGAGCGGGTGACTCGCCCTCGACCAAAGAAACCCGCGTGACGGTGATCGGTGCGCTTGCCGGAACCCTTGAATCAATTGGGTCATAAGGTCTTACCGCTTGACCACTGAAATAAAAGGAGAAAAGTTTAGCGTGTCAAGCGTTCCTCTCAGAAAACCCGAAGCAAGCAGGACCTGGCAACACCAGCCGATCCCGGTACTTTTCCCGGAGATGCTGTTTGCAAATGTCCAGCGCGACAAAAGCACCGCTGGAGTATTCGTGGACACGCTCAGCGCGCTCGCTTACAAAGAGATTAAAAAGAACGGTGAATTTGTCTTGCCCGGTTTTGGCAAGCTGGTGAAGCAGAAGAGGAAGGCGCGCACGGGCTTTAATCCAAAGAC
>JAFAKL010000433.1 GCA_019235445.1 Verrucomicrobiota bacterium
CTGACCAAGGATGAGGTTGAAAGGCTGCGCCAGGACGCCGAAGTCCATGCAGAAGAAGACCGGAAAACGCGGGAAGCGGCGGAGGTTCGGAACGCCGCGGATAACCTGGCCTACCAGTGCGAGAAGCAGTTGGCTGAGCTTGGCGAAAAGCTGTCACCAGAACAAAAGCAGGGCATTGAAAACGCCATCAAGGAAGTCCGCGAGAAGCTGAATGGCACCGACGTCGACGCGATAAAGAAAGCAACTGAGGATCTGCAGAGCCGTTTCCAAGGCATTAGTGCCGAGCTGTACAAACAGGCAGCGTCACAAAAGCCCGGGCCGCAGCCGGGCGACGTGCCACCCGGTCAATCCGGCAGCGCCGGAACCGGCGCCAGCAAACCGGACGACAACGTCGTCGACGCGGATTTCGAAGTGGTGGATGACGATAAGAAGAAGAGCTGACAATTTAAAGTTTCCCATCGTAGCGGGCGGTCCCAATCCTTCGCCGCTAGCTCGTTGGTCCCTAAAACCTACATTAAATTAAGAAGGAGGATATACACAGTATGGCAATCAACGTGAAACCTCTCGGCGATCGGGTGATAGTTCAACCGCTCGAAGAGAAGGAAGTTAAAAAGGGTGGCATCATAATTCCTGATACAGCCAAAGAAAAACCCCAGGAAGGCACAGTCGTTGCTCTCGGTACCGGCAAACTCGACGACAATGGTAAGAAAATCGACTTCAACGTGAAGGTCGGAGACAAGGTGCTGATATCCAAGTATGGCGGCACCGAGATCAAGATCGACGGCGAAAACTATCTGATCATGCGCGAGGACGACATTCTCGGCATCATCGGATAATCAGAACATTTACAAAGTACATTGGTATAGATTATGGCAGCAAAACAATTGCAGTTTGATGAAGCAGCTCGGCACGCTCTTTTACGGGGAGTAGAAAAACTCTCTAAAGCGGTGAAAGCCACGCTCGGACCGTCCGGGCGCAATGTAATCCTGGACAAAAAATTCGGGAGCCCGACAATTACCAAAGACGGTGTAACCGTAGCAAAAGAGATCGAGCTCGAAGAACCCTACGAAAACATGGGCGCCCAATTGGTCCGTGAAGTTGCTTCGAAGACTTCGGATGTCGCTGGTGACGGCACGACCACGGCAACAGTACTTGCGGAATCGATTTTCCGCGAAGGATTACGGAACGTTACCGCCGGCGCTAATCCGACGTCGTTGCAGCGCGGAATTGGGAAGGCAGTTGAGGTCGTAGTCGCTGAACTGGCGAAGATCTCGAAAAAGGTGTCCGAACGAACTGAAATCGCGCAGGTAGCCACGGTCTCCGCAAACTGGGATGTAACCATCGGGGAGATCATTGCCGACGCCATGGACAAGGTCGGTAAGGACGGCACCATCACGGTCGAAGAAGCCAAATCGATTGAAACCACCCTCGAGGTGGTCGAAGGCATGCAGTTCGATAAGGGCTATCTATCTCCTTACTTCGTGACGAACGCGGAGAGCATGGAAGCTGTTCTTGAGAACGCGCACATCCTTATCCATGAGAAAAAGATCTCTAGTCTGAAGGATTTGCTCCCTGTTCTGGAGAAAGTTGCCAAGGCCAGCCGTCCGCTTCTGATCATTGCGGAAGATGTGGAAGGTGAAGCCCTTGCTACCCTGGTGGTGAACAAGCTGCGCGGTACCTTGCAAGTAGCCGCCGTGAAGGCCCCTGGTTTCGGCGACCGCCGAAAAGCAATGCTGGAAGATATTGCGGTTCTGACCGGTGGTCGTTGCCTGACGGAAGACCTCGGCATCAAGCTTGAAAACATCACGCTTGATGATCTGGGCCGCGCCAAGCGAGTCACCATCGACAAAGAGAATACCACGATTGTCGAAGGCGAAGGGTCGACTAAGGATATCCAAGGTCGAGTCAGCCAAATTCGCAGGCAGATTGACGAAACTACCTCCGACTACGATCGCGAAAAACTGCAGGAGCGTCTGGCCAAACTTGCGGGCGGTGTCGCGGTGATCAACGTGGGTGCTGCCACGGAGACAGAGATGAAAGAGAAAAAGGCACGCGTTGAAGACGCGCTGCATGCAACCCGGGCGGCGGTCGAAGAAGGCATTGTTCCCGGCGGCGGTGTTGCTCTCATCCGCGCTCAGAAGGCACTGGACAGTCTGAAACTCGAAGGAGACGAAAAAACTGGGCTAGAGATCGTACGTCGCGCGGTGGAATCTCCTCTGCGGCAGCTCGCCGATAACGCAGGCCAGGAAGGCGCGTTGATTGTTCAGGAAGTCAAAGCGCGCTCCGGAAACGAAGGATATAACGTTGCGACCGGCGAATACGTTGACCTTCTCAAGGCCGGTGTTGTCGATCCAACAAAAGTGACCCGGTACGCGTTGCAGAATGCAGCGTCCATTTCCGGTCTGTTACTCACCACCGAGGCACTTGTGACCGAGCTTCCAGAGAAGGAAAAGCCGGCACCAGCAGGCGGGCCCGGCGGCATGGGTGGCATGGGCGGCATGGATTATTAAACTGAGTCAAACCGGACTCCAGGAAACCCGCCCGGCGCCTATCGGGCGGGTTTTTCTTTGACCATTACAATCTCCTGTTTGGTCCCGGGTTGTTGAAGCAAATAAGAACAAAGGCGAGAATTCTACCACTTGAGGCCTGTACGTGTGTTAGCGTCTTTGAAGACAAGAAGTGCAGCGCGGTGGTAAGTAAGGCGTCTCGCCTTACCTCCGAAAACGCGCAAAGCGGGCGCTTTGCCTACAGAAGTAGCAGCGTACTGATAAGTGAGGCCGACAATCGTGGCGCTAAACACCTACTGAGGCCCCACCTCAAGCCCTGCTCAGCGGCCGAAAGGTTGCCGAGTTCAAAGATAGCTCTTTCACCAGCTCCATCGCTAATTTCGCCCAAGGGCTGAATGAATCCTTTTTTAGATACTCCTGCAGCCCGGTAACTCCATCCTTTGTTTTACCCATCTCCAACTGCAGGACAGCTAGATTATATTTAGCCGGAAGATAACCTGACGCCGCTGCTTTTCCGAAGAGGTCCTCTGCTGCATTTTGATTGACTGTCGCCCCCGAATTTCCCCGCGTCTTCCAATAGGTGAGGATGGCAAGATCGTTTAGATAAATCGGACTATCTGGATCTGGTTCTAAGAGCTTTCGGAGCATGACTTCGGCGGTCTCGAGATTCTCAGGTTCGTGAGTCTCGATCAAGGCGAGAGCAAGGTTTGATTGGGTACCCACGGCGTGAGCATTGATTTGTAACGCCCGTTGGTAGGCTCGAATCGCCTTATTGAGCGGACTTTCACCGCGAACCTCGTTTCGCATCGGTACGAAATAGTCGATCAGGCCCGGCTGGAATTTTTCCGATTTACCGGTCGCCTGGAGATATTGCCAGTGGTAAGAAATTCCCAGATTATTCCAAGCCTCGAAGCTATCCGGAAAGGCCTTGGTCAGGTCTTCAAAACACTTACTTGCTTTTTTGAAGTCGTATGTTTCGAGTAGGTAATGGCCCCAATTGAACTCCCCGGCCAAATTTGCCACAGCCTCTCTAAAGGATTCTAGTTTCGCGATTCGTTCTTTCCAGGCCGGGTCGTAAGCTAACAATCCTCCGCTCGTCCAATACTCTTCACGAGGATCATTCGCCGCCACCCTCAAGTAACGCAGAGCGCCTTCAAAACCATCGAAACCGGCCCGAGTTGCATAAAGAGCCCCTAGCAAATCGGCTTCGAGCTCCTGGTCGCGGGTGAAGCGAGCTCTCGCCAATTCTTCCAGTCTGGCCGTTGCTTCTGCCGTAAGATAACCATCGGAACCTTTTTCAATGTCGGTTAAATGGTTCAGGATCCATTGCATCGAACCCTGAGTGCTCGCGCCCATAAGGATGTGCCGGCACACGTCGTGTGCCATCTCGTGACCTAGAACGGAAGCCAGCATGTCCTCGTCAATTACCCCGCCGTTGGCCTTCTCAATCCTGTCAAGGAAACCTTCCGAGACCATTACCTGCCCCCCTCCAAGGCAGAAACAATTGACGTCATCATCACTGGTACCGACCACCGTAAACCCCCAATGATCGATCAGATCCGGACGCTCATAGGATAGGGTGTTCGCAATCTTTCGACCGATCCGGTTAACCGTATCGATGTACATCTGGTTCGTGCTGAGATAGTATTTCTTTAATGCCTCATCTCGTTGCGGCCTGCCCAGGCGCACTTCCGTGGCCGGGTCGATGGCGGGAAATAGACTCGGTTCGTGCTCGCTTGCATTCAGCTGGATCAGCAGGCTCGAAAAAAAGACAGGTATTAATATCCGCAGGTTGATCATGTTCCTCTGTTTGTGAAGAGACTATCCAGGTTTAACGATTGCGGGGAGCTGGCCACACTGTTGTGTCTCGCCCGGTTTGAGCTTGTTCAAAGTATTAAGAAACTTATTCTGGTTGATCACGGCGGGATTGCTGTACTGAAGTAATCAGCCGGTCCAGCAAAACTCGTCCTTGGGGTGTTTGCGATGCATCATCGCGCATTTTACGAAAACCCGCCTCCGCTTCGTCCAACAGGCCCGCATTGAAATCGAGAATTGCGCCTGCTAGAGCACTCGAGTTCCAAGATCTTTTCGCCTTCTCCAAGGCTGATGCTTCCGCAGGTACGATGACCGCAAATTTGGTTTTCTGATCACCGGCCCCCGGAACATTTAGCGGTTGGCCTTCCGCCATCGCTGTGGCGTGCCAGCAGTAGATCACCCCAGCAGTCAAACGCTCTTGGTCACGCAGCCTCCAATGGATCGGACCCGAGGCATCATCCTGAGTGCCAATGATTCCGCTGCGGTACACTTCTTGATTGCCCTTGGCCTCGTTAATATGCAAAACATAACCTGAGGCGCCGGGAACCGCGGGCCACCGAAACTCCGGGTGAGCGTCAGGCACCAGGGTTTGTGCGGGTCCAAGTATCGCAAGTGAAGAACCTCCAGCGGCATGCCCCAGACTGGTTTCGGATCCACTGCGCAGCGGTTGCAAGTCGGACGACATCGGCAAGGGCCGTTCACTGAGGGCGGCGGCTAACACGCGGCGAACCGAATCGCCTTGCTCGGCTTTGGCCCAGCTTACCGGTCCGGAAAGGGTTCCGTCATGCCCAACTCCGATCAGTTGACCATGGTCCTCAACCATAAAAAATCGGCTGGACAAAACGAGCGGTTCATTTCGCTTCATGACCGAGAATGCGAGTAGCATCAACATGCCGCCGAAGAGCGCCACGGCCGCCGGGGCCGCTCCGGGCGCACGGAAAGTGCGCCACGGAGCCACGCGCCGCTGCTTCCAGGTGCGATCCGTTCTGGAAACATGCCATCGCCAATCCCCGGCGCCGCAAGTCGCCCGATAAAAACAGGATAGAACCGGGGTGAACCAGCCGACTAACCGATCGACGTACTCCATCAGAGAACGGATTAAAAACTCACGCTTAGGTCGAGCCGCTGTGAGCTCGTTTAAAATCCTGGACGATCTATACTGCAGCGTCTTGGATTGAGACAGCCGATAGCGGCAAGCCGAGCAGGAAGCGAGATGGT
>JAFAKL010000441.1 GCA_019235445.1 Verrucomicrobiota bacterium
TATGTCCATTGGAAACTGACTGGTCAAAAGGTGTTAGGCGTCGGGGATGCTTCGGGGATGTTCCCCATCGATAGCAAGACCAACGATTACGATACGAGCAAGATCGAGCTGTTCAACGGACGGCTCGAAGCGGAAAACATCGCTTGGAAGCTCCCGGACATTCTTCCGAAAGTCCTTGCGGCAGGAGATGCCGCAGGGGTGCTTACTGCAGAAGGCGCTCGGCTGCTCGATCCCGCGGCCCAACTACAAAGAGGCATTCCACTCTGTCCGCCTGAGGGCGACGCAGGCACAGGCATGGTGGCCACTAACAGCGTTGCCGAGCGAACGGGCAACGTTTCCGCAGGAACATCCGTCTTCGCGATGATCGTTCTGGAAAAGGAACTCTCGAAAGTATACCCGGAGATCGATATGGTGACGACGCCCAGCGGCAAGCCGGTTGCTATGGCACATAGTAACAACTGCACGTCCGATCTCAATGCATGGATCGGTCTATTCCGAGAATTCGTGGATGCGCTTGGTGTGGAGATCAGTCAATCCAAGCTGTTCGAAATATTGTACCAGAAGGCACTCACCGGTGATGCGGATGGTGGCGGGCTTCTCGCTTACAATTATTTTTCGGGCGAGCCCATTACACACCTTGAAGAGGGGCGTCCACTATTCGTCCGTACGCCCGAAAGCCGCTTCTCACTTTCGAATTTCATGCGTGTGCATCTGTTCTCGGCGCTCGGTACATTAAGGATCGGAATGGACGTCCTCTTTGAAGCGGAACAAGTGAAGATCGACAAGGTCCTCGGTCACGGTGGCTTCTTCAAAACAAAGGAAGTGGGCCAGAAGATCATGGCGGCAGCGATGAATGTTCCCGTGTCCGTGATGGAGACCGCTGGCGAGGGCGGCGCATGGGGAATCGCATTGCTGGCCTCCTATATGCTTCGTAAGAAAGAGAATGAACCCTTGGAAGCCTATCTCTCCAACAAAGTCTTTGCAGGGGAAAATAGCACAACGATAGCTCCTGATCAGGGGGATGTGGGTGGCTTTACGGTCTTCATGGAACGTTACCAAGAGGGAATTGCTATCGAAAGAGCCGCCGTGCAGGCGCTGAAATAGAAGTCTTTCGAAATGTCCAAACTGCAGACAGGGCAGGGGGCAACGGGAAACGTCGCGGGTCCTGATTCCCTCTTCAATCGTCCTCGTCCTCGTCGTCGTCGTCGTTTGCGTTCTCTGCCGTTGGAGGTGTGATTGGTCCCCCGATCCAACCGACAGGGGAGAGAGTGCAGGAGACGCCACAGCGACCAAAATCGAAAACGACGGCGAGACGAGGACGAGGACGATTAAGAATTAGGATTCAGGAACCCTTTGTTACATCCAGGCTTGTGAGCGGAGCGACAGACGCTAGACTCATGGACCGCAACCCCCCCACGGCGATGAAGAAAAATCTCTTGCTCGCAATCGATGTTGGCACTGGCAGCGTACGCGCCGCTCTGATCGCTGTGACCGGCGAAACAGTGGCCTTTTCAGCTCGAGAACATGATCAGATTGTCCCTCAATTTGGCTGGGCCGAACAGCGGCCGGCGTCCTGGTGGGAAGGCGTGGTAGCTACTGTACGAACCGTGCTCGAGAAGACGGATCACGGTCCGCACCGCGTGGCGGGCGTCGCAGCCTGTGGTCAGATGCACGGCACAGTGCTGATTGATGACGACGGGCATTTGGTTTTGGATCGGGTCCCGCTCTGGAACGATAAACGGACCCGGGAAATCGTGGAAGATTTTCAGCGAAAGCAGGACACCAACACCATTCTACAGATTGTTGGAAACCCTCCGACAGTGGCGTTCGCGGCCTTTAAACTGATGTGGATCAAGCATCACGAGCCGAAGGCTTATGCGGCCGCGCGAACACTGCTCATGCCGAAGGATTATATCAATTTCCGGTTAACCGGCGTCCGATCGATCGATGTTCCAGAGGCTTCCTGTAATTATTTACTCGATATACGCAAACGCACCTGGAGCAAGGAAATCGTCGACCTGACCGGGCTTGACCTCAAAATGCTCCCTGCTCTGAAAGATGCGTCGGATTTGCTGGGTCGGGTCACCAAGGAAGCCGCACGCGAAACCGGATTGCTCGAAGGAACGCCGGTCGTGGCCGGGGCTGGAGATTACCCCGTGACCTTACTCGGATCCGGAGTTACTCGGCCAGGAATGGGCTCGGATGTAACCGGCACCTCAACGCTGATTACCTTGATGGTCGACGAACCCATTCTCGATCCGGCCATCACGAATGTCCAGGGTGTCTCCGGGGCCTGGGGAGCTTTCACCATTTTGGATGCTGGCGGCGACGCCATGCGCTGGGCGCGCCGGGCCTTTCACGAAAATCAATATTCCTACGAGCGGATCGTGGAATTGGCTGGGGCAGTGCCTGCCGGAGCGGATCGTCTGATTTTTCTTCCCTACCTCAACGGCGAACGTCTCGCCAAACAGAGTAACTCAAGGGCTCAGTTCGTTGGTCTGACCAGCGGGCATACGGCCGGCCATTTGCATCGAGCGGTCATGGAGGGTGTCGCGTTCGCGTCGCGTCGGAATATGGAGATAATGAAATCCCGCGGCAATAAGCTTGAGAGGCTGGTGGCGTCCGGCGGCGGCGCGAAGACCAGGCTTTGGCTCGAAATCAAGGCCAGCGTTTACGGTTGCCCCATCTTAACGCCGACTGATCCGGAATGCGGGGTCCTCGGATGCGCGATGCTGGCCGGCGTGGGGGCTGGAATTTTTTCCAGCATTGACGAAGCAGTGCGGCGACTGGTCCGGTACGACCAAGAGATCCAGCCGGATCCCTCCCGCTCGGAGCGATACGAACGGATGGGCACGTTTTTTAATCGAGTGTATTGGGAAAGCGAAACGTACTGGAACGAAATGGAGGGGCTCTAAAGGGGATTCTGGTGACATGTGGCGCGTCGATCCGGAGGCAAATTCGTTGTGCTGCGTGGACATCTGGCATGCCCGGGAGTTCCGTGCCCACGAGTTTATAGAATCGACCCAGAAGATGACGTTCGCAGCCGGGTCCGGACTTCCCGGGCGTCTGGTAGAGCCGCAAGGCCTTCTGAATTCCGCACGTCGGCATCGACGGGAATTCCCCGCGCAACGTGCTCGCGGCAAAAGGGGTTCGGCTTCGGCGTCCGGCGTTCATACTTTCGTCGTTCAAGAGGCAAAGCCGGGACGCTTTGCTTGCGCCGTAGGTAAGGCGTCTCGCCTTACTTGTTTCTTGCCGACGCCGATAGCTTAGCAAAGGCATTTCGCAAAGTAACCGAGCCGCAGAACCCCGAACGCCGGAACGCCGAATACCAGTTTACTTTGAAAATTGCCTTGCAACATTCCTGGGAATTCATTACGCACTGATTCGTCTGTGATGGACAAAACAAACCCCGGAACGGTATACGCCGCCCCCCTTCCCGGATAATCCCCTTGTGCGGCCTCTTACTTAACGAGATTAGCCCATGAAACTCCCCTCTAGTTTATCCCCAAGCCGGAGCATTTTTGTCGTTTTGCTTGGAGTGGTCACAATCGCCTGGCTGGTTGAGCCGGTCCCGGCTGCTGATCAGCAACCTTCCATTCCAATCATTGTCAAGGACACCACCTCCTTCTTCTGGCAGATCGTGCTTGCCGGCGCCCGCAAAGCAGGCAAGGAGCTCGACGTCAAAGTGCCAGAGCTTGGCGCTCAGTCCGAATCGGACATCAACGGCCAGATCTCGATCCTCGAGAACGCCGTTTCCCAGAAGCCTGCAGCCATCGTGATCTCTCCGACACAATTCAAAGCCCTCGGCAAGCCGATCGACGAGGCCGCCAAGAAGACTATAGTCATTGGGATTGACTCTGCCGCCGACTCGAAGGCCTTCACCTCCTTTCTACAGACCGATAATGTGCAGGGCGGCCGCGTCGCAGCCGACGGTCTCGCCGCCGCTATCGCGGCAAAATATGGCAAACCCGAGGGGGATGTGGCGCTGATTACGTCGATCCCGGGCGTCGGTTCTCTGGACCAGCGCGCGAAGGGCTTCAAGGAGGAGATCAAGGCGAAGTATCCAGGCTTGAAACTCGTCGCTGACAAGGTCGCCGATGGCATGGCAACGACCGGGTTGAATATTATGACCGATCTGATCACCGCCAACCCAGATCTACGCGGTGTATTTGCCTCCAACCTGATCATGGCTCAGGGCGCCGGACAAGCGATAGCCGAGAACAAAGTCGCCGACAAAATCAAACTGGTTGGTTTCGACTCGGACGATAAACTGGTCAAACTTTTGTCCGACGGCAACATCGCGGCGCTGGTCGTACAGGATCCGTTCAACATGGGCTATCTAGGCGTCAAGACCGCGCTCGCCGCTTCTAAGGGCGAGAAGGTGCCGGCGACTGTGGACACTGGGGTGAACCTCATTACCAAGGAGAACATGAAAAGTCCCCGTTCGCAGGAGCTCTTGACCCCGAAGGTGAAGTAGATCGGGGGCTCCAGAAACTCCTCATATTCCTTTTACCGGCAAGGCGTCATGGACCAGGCACAGCAGGATAGCAGTGGCAGATCTGGCGCGGCAGACACTGCCACGCCTATTCTCGTCCTCAAAGGGCTCGACAAGCGATTCGGCGCCACCCATGCCCTGAAGAGCGTCGATCTTATTTTTGAGGCGGGCGAAATCCACGCGATTGTCGGTGAAAACGGCGCCGGCAAATCGACGCTCATCAAGCTGTTAACCGGCGTCCATGTCCGCTCAGGGGGCGAAATATATTGGGAAGGTCAACCGGTGGCGCTTGCCACACCGCATGAGGCGATCGGCTACGGAATCAACGCGGTGCATCAGGAGGTGGTACTGTGCCCGCATCTCACAGTCGCCGCCAATCTTTTTCTAGGCGACGAAAAAGTGCGCCTTGGGCTGCTGCAGCATGGAGAGATGGTGCGAGAAGCCCAGAAGATTCTTGACGAGATCGGGTTCAAAATAGCGGCTGGGGCAATACTGTCCAGCCTCACCATCGGCCAGCAGCAATTGGTCGCGACGGCACGCGCCACCACCCGCGGCACACGGTTCCTCATCTTCGACGAGCCGACGGCCTATCTGACCCGTCAGGAGACTGCGCAGCTCTTCGCACTGATTGGTCGTCTCAAGGCGAAGGGTGTTACCATTGTCTATATCTCGCATCGGTTGGAAGAAGTATTCCAGCTCGCGGACCGCGTCTCGATCCTTCGCGATGGCCAGTGGGTGTCCACTCAGCGCATCTCCGAGACTAACGAGGAGAAGCTCATCACCGGCATGATCGCCCGCTCCATCGACCAGATCCACTACAAGGAAACGATCCCTTTCGGCGCCGAGATTCTTCGCACGGAAAAACTGACCGGCAAGGGCTTCGAGGACGTTTCCGTCCGGGTCCGCACGGGCCAGGTCATAGGGCTATACGGTTTGGTTGGCGCGGGGCGCAGCGAGTTCGTCCAGAGCGTATTTGGTCGCTTCCCCAAGACCGGAGGGCAGATTTTCTGGAAAGGCCAGCCGGTCGACATCCGCAGGGAAAAGGATGCGATCTCCCGGGGCATCGCGCTGGTGCCCGAAAGCCGGCGTGACCAGGGCCTCTGCCTGAACCTTGGGGTTGGACTTAACATCAACTTGCCAGTCTACAAGCGCCTGACGAAAGGCTTCGTCATCAGCCCCCGCGCCGAGACCGCTGCCGCCGACCGGCAGATCCGCGATGTGCAGATCAAGACAGCCTCGCGGGACGCTCCCGCGTCGAGCCTCTCCGGGGGCAACCAGCAGAAGATCGTCGTCGGCAAATGGCTGAACCATGGCGCCGAGCTCTTTATCTTCGACGAGCCGACGGTGGGCGTCGACGTCGGCACCAAGGTGGAGATCTACAAGCTTTTCGCCAAACTGCTAAAGGCCGGGGCGGGGATCATCCTGATCTCCTCCTATCTGCCGGAGGTTTACGATCTCGCCGACACGCTCCACGTTTTTCGGCGAGGGCGGCTCGTCGCGAGCCATGACAGCGCCCATAGCAGCGAGAAGACGTTGCACGAAACCATTTTGACGGAAGCACTCGGCGTCTGACGCCGAACCACCACATACAAGAGACAGCGTTGCGGAGAAATACAAAATGAGCGTTGAAGGCAAGATTGAAATGTCAGAGGCGGTGCAGCTGGCTGCGACCAAAAGAAGGGGGCAAATCGGAACCTTGCTCAGCCTGACACTCGTGGCCCTGCTCGCCCTCATGTGGATTGTGCTGGCATTCAGCACGAAAAGCTTTTGGACCTACAACAATATCACCAACCTGCTGCGGCAAGGCGCTATGATCGCAATTCTCGCTTTAGGCGAGACGTTCGTTGTCATTACCGCAGGCATCGATCTGTCGGTCGGCGCGGTCGTAGGGTTTGCCAGCGTCATTATCGCCTTGCTGTTGACAAACGGTTTTCCTATTTGGGCAGCGGTCATTATCACGCTCGCAGTAGGCCTGGCGATTGGGGTTTTCCACGCTTTCGGAATCAGCCGTCTCGGATTGCCGCCCTTCATCATGACGTTGGCAACGCTGACGGCGCTGCGCGGCGTCGGACTGCTCATTACCAATGGCGCCACGATTTCCATTACCAATGATGAATTCACCGGCTTCTCGCGGGGTGACCTTATCGGCGTACCGAATCTTTTCTGGATGGTGGTTCTGGTTGCGGTTCCCGCCTATGTGTTTCTGCATCAGAGCCGGTTTGGTCGCTACCTCTTCGCTATCGGCTCCAATACGGAGGCGGCCCGGCTTTCCGGCGTCAACACGACTAGAATGCTCTACATCGCCTATACTCTCTCGGCGCTCTGTGCCGCCTTCGTTGGTATCCTGCTCGCGGCGCGTATCGGCATCGGAAACGCTACGCAAGCGGAAGGATGGGCATTGCAGGCCATCGCTTCCTCTGTCATCGGCGGCACGAGCCTTTTTGGTGCAGTCGGTTCCGTGCATGGGCCGCTGCTCGGTTCTTTCATTCTGACCACGATCAACAACGGCGCCAACCTGCTGAACGTCAATGCGTTCTGGCAGCGTATCATCACCGGTGTGCTGATCATCGTTATCGTCTATTTCGATGGTTTGCGGCGCAAAAAGCGGTGAGACTGATTCTCGGCCGTCCCAATTGTTCTCAATCAACTATGATGAACGTGCTGGTTGTTGACGTAGGCGGAACGAACGTGAAGATTCTGGCCACCGGGCACGAGACGGCCCGCAAATTTCCGTCCGGTATGACCATGACACCGGAACGAATGGTTCTCGGAGTCCAACAGTTGGCCGCCGAATGGCAATATGAAGCCGTAACCATCGGTTACCCCGGCCCTGTGCTCAAAGGCCGTCTGGCCGCGGAGCCCCATAACCTCGGACCCGGCTGGATGGAGTTCGACTTCCAGGCGGCATTTAAACGGCCGGTAAAACTGATTAATGATGCGGCGATGCAGGCCCTCGGGAGTTATGAGGGCGGGCGGATGCTTTTCTTAGGATTGGGAACCGGTCTGGGCTCTGCGTTGATTGTGGAGGGGATTCTGCAGCCACTGGAGCTTGCTCACCTCCCCTATAAGAAAGGAACATTCGAAGACTATGTTGGGTTACGGGGCTTGGAACGCCAGGGCAGAAAAAAATGGCAAGGCTACGTCGAAGACATTGTCGCTCGCTTGATTGCTGCCCTCGAACCCGATGATGTGGTCCTCGGGGGTGGTAACGTGAAGAAATTGAAGGAATTACCTCCTGGTTGCAGAGCGGGAAACAACGCCAGCGCGTTTCGCGGAGGATTTCGCCTCTGGGAACCGCCTATGGGATCGAAGTAGCTTTCAGTGTCAGTTGCTAGTTGTCAGTGTCGGTTATCAGAAGTAGAGGAGGAACAGGTGCTCTTTTTCGTACTGGCCACTGACAACTGCTCCGACCAAAAGGAAATACGATTATGACGGCAGCAATCCAATCACTTACCGGACGTTCCGCATGGAAGGCTCTCGAAGCTCACCGCCAGAAAGTCCGAGATCTACACCTTCGACAGCTCTTTGCGGAGGATCCCAAGCGCGGCGAGCGCCTGGCCACGGAGGCAGTCGGCCTCTACCTCGATTATTCTAAAAATCGCCTCACCGACGAAACTCTCAGGCTTCTCATTCAATTGGCGCAGGAATGCGGTCTGCGGGCGCGTATCGATGCCATGTTCCGAGGCGAGAAGATCAATCTGACGGAAAATCGGGCTGTCTTGCACGTCGCGCTCCGGGCGCCAAAAGGGACGTCCATCATGGTCGATGGCGAGGACGTGGTCCCCCAGGTGCATGCGGTGCTCGACAAAATGGCTGACTTTTCTAATCGGATCCGGAGCGGCGCATGGAAAGGTCACACCGGCAAACCGATTCGCAACGTGGTCAACATTGGCATCGGAGGCTCCGACCTTGGGCCCGTAATGGCCTACGAAGCGCTCAAGCACTACAGCGAACGCTCGATGACTTTCCGGTTTGTTTCCAATATTGATGGCACTGATTTCGCCGAAGCTGTTCATGATCTCGATCCATCGGAAACCCTTTTCATCATCGCTTCAAAAACCTTTACCACTTTGGAGACCATGACGAACGCGCATACGGCGCGTGACTGGTCGCTCAAAGGTCTTGGAGGTGATGTCAGTGCCGTTGCGAAACATTTCGTCGCCGTCTCCACCAATGATGCCAAGGTATCTGAGTTCGGTATCGATACCGCGAACATGTTCGGATTCTGGGATTGGGTCGGCGGTCGCTACTCGATGGATTCGGCGATCGGGCTCTCGACCATGCTCGCAATCGGCCCGGAGAACTTTCGAGCCTTGCTGGCCGGCTTTCATGAAATGGATGAGCACTTCCGCACGGCACCCTTCGAACAGAACCTGCCCGTCCTTCTCGGGCTTCTCGCCGTTTGGTACAATGATTTCTTCGGAGCCGAAACGGTGGCAGTTCTACCGTACGAGCAGTATCTCAAGCGGTTCCCGGCCTATCTGCAGCAGTTGACGATGGAAAGCAACGGCAAACACGTCACCCTCGAAGGAGTCGAAGTGGATTATCCGACCGGTCAGATTTATTGGGGCGAACCGGGAACCAACGGGCAGCACTCCTTTTATCAGCTGATTCATCAAGGAACGCGACTGATCCCATGCGACTTTATCGCCTTTGTTGCGGCGCTCAATCCGCTTGGACGGCACCATGATATGCTCCTCGCTAATGTTTTCGCGCAGACTGAGGCGCTGGCTTTTGGCAAAACCCCGGAGCAGGTGAAGGCCGAGGGTACTCCTGACTGGCTGGTGCCCCACCGCGTTTTTGAGGGCAATCGGCCCTCAAACACCATTCTCGCGCATCGACTTACGCCGGAAATCCTGGGTAAGCTGGTTGCCCTTTATGAGCACAGTGTCTTTACCCAGGGCGCGATCTGGAACATCGATTCGTTCGATCAGTGGGGCGTTGAATTGGGGAAGGTACTCGCCCAGCGTATTGTTCCTGAACTGGAAGCTAAAACAGAGCCCGCGCTCGGGCACGACAGCTCCACCAATTGCCTCATTCGCCGCTACCGTCAACTGAAAGAAAAAACGCTATGAATATCCAATGGCTGACTACCGCAGCGTCCGTCCCGGGGTTCATTGGCTTCGCGGTGGGGCGAACCGTTTTTTGGGAGCCCCTTGTCGGGTTGCGGGACAAAAAGACAACCCGAGAAGAAGCCGTTGCGGAGATCGCGCGGCGCTATCGAAAATTTGTCGACGTATTTGAGAGCGCGAAAGGGGGCCGTTGATGCAACTTGGAATGATCGGGCTGGGAAGAATGGGCGCCAACATGGTGCGCCGCCTTTTGAAGGCAGGGCATGAGGGCCTTGTCTTCGACGTATCGCCTAAAGCGGTCGAAGAGCTCGTCAAGGAGAAAGCGCTAGGCGCTTCTTCCCTGGCCGACCTTGTCAAGGGACTTTCGAAACCGCGGGCGCTCTGGCTGATGGTTCCGGCGGCCATCGTGGATAAGACCATTGCTGACCTCGCTCCGTTGCTGGAGGCGGGCGATATTGTGATTGACGGGGGAAATTCGTATTATGTCGACGACATCCGCCGGGCGAAGGAGCTGGCTGCCAAAAAGATTCATTACGTCGATGTTGGAACAAGTGGCGGCGTCTGGGGCCTGGAGCGCGGCTATTGCATGATGATCGGCGGCGAAGTCGAGGTGGTAAAGCATCTCGATCCGATCTTCGCCACCTTGGCTCCGGGAATCGGTGACATTCCGCGCACACCGGGACGAGAGAAACTTGGGACGACCTCCGAGTCAGGGTACTTGCACTGCGGAGCTAACGGCGCCGGCCATTTCGTTAAGATGGTCCACAACGGAATTGAATATGGGATTATGGCTGCCTATGCCGAAGGTCTCGGCGTGTTGCGCAATGCCAACATTGGGACAAAGATGCACACCATCGACGCGGAGACGACGCCGTTACGCGATCCCGACGCTTACCACTATGATCTCGACCTGAGCAACATCGCGGAACTCTGGCGCCGGGGCAGTGTGATCGCCTCCTGGTTGTTGGATCTGACCGCGATTGCCCTGGCCAAAGACCCCGTCCTCTCCGGATTCGCCGGACAGGTTTCCGACTCGGGCGAGGGGCGGTGGACCATCAAGGCTGCCATCGACGAAGGCGTTCCGGTGCCGGTGCTCACCACAGCCCTCTACGAACGATTCAGTTCGCGGGGCGAGGCGGATTTCCAGGACAAGCTCCTTTCCGCCATGCGGTACGAGTTCGGAGGACACCTGGAAAAGTCGGGAAAAAAATAGGGAGGGAACGATGGCGTCCTCTGATTCTGATGCGCTGGTGTTCCTTGGCGCCACCGGGGATCTTGCCTACAAGAAGATCTTTCCGGCATTGCAGGCGATGATCAAACGTGGGCACCTGGACGTACCGATCATTGGTGTGGCCAAGGCCGGTTGGGGCCTTGACCAACTGAAGGAAAGAGCTCGCGACAGCGTGGAAAAACACGGCGGGCTCGATCCCGAAGCTTTCGACAAATTGTGCACCTTATTGCGCTATGTTGACGGCGACTACAAAGATCCGGAAACGTTCCAGGCCGTCCGCAAGGAGCTGGGCTCGGCCAAGCGGCCCGCATATTATCTAGCCATCCCACCCGCATTGTTCGAGTTGGTCATCGGACAGTTGGCTACGTCAGGCTGCACCAATGGCGCCCGGGTGATCGTGGAAAAGCCTTTCGGCCGCGATCTCCACTCGGCTCAGGAACTCAATCGTGTCCTGCTTCGCACATTCAATGAGAAAAGAATTTTCCGCATCGATCATTACCTGGGAAAACGACCGGTGCACAACCTGGTTTTCTTCCGATTTGCCAACGCGATCCTGGAGCCGTTTTGGAATCGCGGCCATATCGCAAGCGTGCAGATCACTATGGCAGAGGACTTTGGGGTCCAGGGGCGCGGCGGGTTTTATGAGGGAACCGGAGCGATCCGCGACGTCATTCAGAATCATCTATTCCAGGTGCTGACTAATCTGGCCATGGAGCCTCCTCCCCGAATCGATAGCGAGTCGATCCGGGATGAAAAGGTGAAAGTGCTCAAAGCGATCCCGCCCCTGGAGCGCAAAAATGTTGTTCGGGGGCAGTTCCGTGGTTATCGAGACGAAAAAGGTGTGGCTCCGGATTCGCAGGTAGAAACCTTTGCGGCGTTGCAATTGGAGATCGATTCGTGGCGATGGAAAGATGTGCCCTTCTTCATTCGGGCAGGAAAATGCCTCCCGGTTACCTGCGCAGAAATCGTCGTCCGGTTTCGTCACCCGCCGACGATGTATTCGGAGTTCAATCTGAGGGCAAACTACTTTCGATTTCGGATCAGTCCCGAGGTCACGCTGGCGTTCGGCATAAACGCTATCGCCCCGGGAGAGGATACAATGATTCATACTGACGAGTTGATCGTGAGCCGGCACCCGCGCCCGGAGGAGATGGATGCGTATGAGCGCGTCCTGGGAGACGCGATGGCGGGAGATCAGACCCTGTTTGCCCGGGAGGATTATGTCGAAGAGGCCTGGCGAATCGTCGATCCGGTGCTCAAGGCAGGGACCCCTGTCCTGGGATACGATCAGAAATCCTGGGGCCCGAGCGAGGTGGACACCAAAGTTTCACCCCCCGGAGGCTGGCAGAACCCGATTGTAGAGGATTAGTCCGCGTGGGAGACATTCTCATGAAAATTCAAATATTGGCAGATGCCGATGCGGTGGCTCGAGAGGCAGCCTCAATGATCGCCGCCGAAGCTCGACAGGCCGTTGCCGAGCGGGGGCGATTTATCATGGCTGTCAGCGGCGGCCACACTCCATGGATCATGTTGCGCGACCTGGCCGCAGACAAGGTTCCTTGGGAGAACGTGCACCTCGTCCAAGTGGACGAACGAGTTGCTCCGGCGGGGGATCCCGACCGAAATCTCATGCATTTAAAAGAAAGTCTGCTCGAGAAAGCCCCTTTACCTCCAGACCGGGTTTACGCGATGCCCGTAGAATCGACCGACCTCGACGCCGCAGCTAAACAGTACGCGGCCACACTCGCGAAGATTGCCGGTGCGCCGCCGGTTCTCGATCTCATCCATCTGGGATTAGGTCCGGATGGGCACACGGCTTCCTTGGTCCCCGCCGACCCTGTGCTGGAGGTGACGGACGAGGACGTCGCCGTGACTGGAATCTACCAGGGAAGGCGGCGGCTCACTTTGACCTACCCGGTCTTGAATCGTGCGCGGCGCGTCCTGTGGCTAGTCACCGGGCATGACAAAGCTGGAATGCTTGCCCGGTTGCGGGCAGGTGATCCGTCCATTCCCGCCGGTCGGGTAAACCAGGAAAGAGCGCTGGTGCTCGCCGATCGCGCCGCCGGGGGATAGATGGATGAGCCTTTGGCGGGAGTTTCCCCTTCGCGGACGCCGACGCCGCCGTTTGTGTCTCCCCTGAACGATGGGTTCACCGAGGAAACTTGCGGCGTTTGTAGCCGCCTAAAATACACTTGCACACCGGTTTGGCGGGCTATATACGTTGGCTCCAGCGGCGGCACCTGAAGAGCAAGGCCAGAGGTCAAAGACTTTAATCCTTCGCTCAAACGCCAAACTGGGAAGGTCGCGGGTAGGTACCGAAGTGGCCAAACGGGGCAGACTGTAAATCTGCTGGCTTTACGCCTTCGCTGGTTCGAATCCAGCCCTGCCCACTTTCTTGTCCTGATGGACAGATTGCGACAGACGTGGACTCTGATGGACTAAGTTTCTCATCTTCAGCACCTAACGATTTTGAAGAATTGTCGGACATTGGGACAGTCGTTGACACTAGTGGACTCGTTTTGACTAATTTTACTGTGTCTATTTCTGTGTCGTTAAACAGGGGTA
>JAFAKL010000035.1 GCA_019235445.1 Verrucomicrobiota bacterium
GGATTCTCCGCCAGGCGCACCCTGCAGATCGCCCAGCAACTTTACGAGCGGCACAAGGTCATCACTTATCCAAGAACAGATTCGAGATATTTGCCTGAGGATTACCTGAGCACCGCCAATCACGTCTTATCAAGCCTGGTCGACCCGACAATTGCGCCGCACGCCCGGAAAGTTTTGCAGAACGGATGGCTGAAACCGACCAAGCGCATATTCAACGACGCCAAGATAACCGATCACAACGCGATCATTCCGACCGATCAGGTGCCGAGAAACCTCGACGAAGCGCAAACCCGGATCTTCGACATGGTTGCCCGTCGCTTTGTTGCCGTATTCCATCCGTCGGCCCAATTTGAGGTCACGACTCGCATTACCCGTGTTGAAGGGGAGGCCTTCAAAACGGAAGGTCGGATCATTAAGGAGCCGGGTTGGCTGGCCGTTTACGGGCGACAGGCAGCGAGCGAGGAACAGAACGGTTCGCTGGTGGATATTGTGCCGGGCGAACGCGCCCTGACACGCCACGTCGAGATCATTGATTGTCAGACAAAGCCTCCGCCGCGATTCTCGGAAGCAACGTTGCTATCCGCCATGGAGAGCGCCGGCAAACTGGTCGAGGACGAGGAATTGCGCGAAGCGATGGCTGCGCGCGGCTTGGGCACGCCTGCAACTCGGGCGGCAATCATTGAAGGGCTGGTGTATGACGAGTATATCAATCGGGAAGGCAAGGAATTGATTGCTACCTCCAAAGGCATCTCTCTCGTTACACTGCTGCGGGGGATCGGCATCAACCTGCTCTCTTCCCCGGAACTCACGGGAGAGTGGGAATACCAGTTGAAACTGATGGAACAGGGACGCCTTGAACGGTCATTGTTCATGGCAAAAATTAAAGACCTGGCCCGCGAAATCGTACACAAGGCGAAAAGTTTTGAGAGCGACACCGTCGAGGGCAGTTATCTGACCCTGGACGCGCGTTGCCCAAAATGTGGCGCGCGGCACTTGAGGGAAGACTATCGCACCTATCATTGCGAGACGTGCGGTTTTCGTCTCTTCAAGAATATTGCCAGCCGCGAGTTAAGTCCCGACGAAGTAACCGCGCTGGTGACGGATCGCAAGGTCGGGCCGCTCAACGGGTTCCGGAGCAAGACCGGCAAACCATTCGCGGCAGTGCTGATTCTGAACGAGGAAAATAAGCCTGAATTCGAATTCAATAACAACGGCAGCCAGGACCGGATCGTCATCGATCCGCAACAGCACCCTGTGGTGGGTAAATGCCAGATCTGCGAGGGCGGACAGGTCTATGATACTGGCTCGGCTTACATTTGCGAAAACGTTGCCAAAGGAAGTTGCACGTTCAAGTTGAACAAAGTTATTCTTCAGTGCGAGATCCCTCCGGAACAGATGCGCAAGATGCTCCTGGAGGGTAAGAGCGATCTTTTGAAACGATTCATTTCCAAGAAGGGCCGCCCTTTTGATGCCTGGCTGACCCTGCGAGTGGGTAAAATCGGTTGGGAATTTGCCAAGCGACCGGCACGCCGCAAAGCGCAGACTCAGAAATAGGCGCGCACGACAGCGCTCGGCTGGTGGTGCTTTCGCGTTAGTGTCCTGTCCCCGAAACAGCAGCTCGGCTAAACGCGCCTTGAAAAGCAGCCAACTGACCTGCGGCGAATGGCATGCTATTTAGGCGACAGTACACTAGGCGGGCTGGCCGACCTTTTCGTCCTGCCGTTTTGTTTCTTTCGCCTTCACGCTCGTCCTTAACACTACCGGCTTCGAATCGACATCCGGCCTTTTCGGTTTCAAAGCCTGCTCCAGAAAAATCGCCTGGGCATCCACGCGTTCGCCGTCAGTGGGCCTCCGAACGTAAGTAAGTTCAGATCCTTGCTCTCGTGCTTTGACATTATCTCTCCAATAGATATCGAGCATCTGCTCGATTCGGGAGCGCAGTTCCGGAGCCTCAATCGGAAAACACGTTTCCACCCGCCGGAAAAAGTTGCGCGCCATCCAGTCCGCGCTCGCCAAGTAGATCACGGGCTTGCCGGCGTTTTCAAACCGGTAGATCCGGCTATGCTCCAGAAACCTGCTGATCACACTTCGCACGACGATATTCTCGCTTACTCCGGGAGCCTTTGAGCGGAGGCAGCAAGTTCCGCGAACCAGCAATTTTATTTTCGCCCCGGCTTGGGAAGCCCGGTAAAGAGCCTGAATCACTTCAGGATCCACCAGTGAATTTACTTTGCCAAAAATCCCGGACGGCTTGCCCATGGTTGCGTTTTCCGTTTCGCGGTGAATCATCTCGAGGACGAAAGCGTGGAGAACTTTCGGCGCGGCCTTGATTTTCGTTAAATCCGGAAAAACTGAAACGCCGGTTAGCCAGTTAAATAGTTCCGCGCTGTCGTTCGTCAAATCCGGGTCGCACGTCAACAATCCCAAGTCGGTGTAAAGCTTGGCCGTGGACGGATGGTAGTTCCCGGTCCCGAGATGGAGATAGCGTCTGAGCCCGTCTTCTTCCCGGCGAACAACCAGCGCCAATTTGGCATGGGTTTTGAGGCCAACTATCCCATAAACCACATGAACACCCGCTTCCTGCAATGTTCTGGCCCACTTGATATTCGCTGCTTCGTCGAACCGCGCTTTGAGTTCGATGACTACGGTGACCTGTTTCCCGCTCTCGGCTGCCTCAGCGAGCGAGCCCACGATCTGAGAATCTCCACTTGTCCGATAGAGCGTCTGCTTGATTGCCAGGACATTAGGATCCTCGGCCGCCTGCTCAATGAAATCGAGCACGGTTTGAAAGCTTTCGTAGGGGTGATGCAACAGAATCGGGTGGCGACGAATCTGAGAGAAGATATCGTCATGATCTCCCGATCCGGTCTCGATCGCCGGCGCAAAAGGCCGAAATTTGAGATCCGGTCGATCCACTTCAGAGATCACCGGCATCAATCGCAGAAAGTTAATCGGTCCGTCGACCTGGTAGAGGTCGTCATCCATGAGGTCGAATGTTTGCAACAATTGATCCGTAATATGGGACGGGCAATCCTTCTGGACCTCCAGCCGGACAGCATTCCCTCGACTGCGTTTTCGGAGTTCAAGCTCGATTGCCTTCAGCAGGTTATCCGTTTCCTCCTCGTCGAGGTAAAGATCGCTGTTCCTGGTAACGCGGAATTGGTAGGCACCTTTGACTCGGACGCCGTGGAAGAGCGAGCCGACATGCGCCTGGATCAGACTTCCAATGAAAATGTACCGGTAGACCCCTTTCTTATCAGTCTTATACGGCACCAGCCGCGGCAATATACGCGGCACCTGAACGACCGCGAGGTTCGTATTGAGACCCGCTCCCTCCAATTCGACCGCCACGTTGAGACTCTTGTTCAGGAGCTGCGGAAATGGGTGGACCGGATCAACGGCCAACGGCGTCAAAACCGGGTAGACAGATTTCTGAAAATATCCCGTGTAATACTGTTTCTCTTCGTCGGTCAGCTCTTCGTAGCGAAGGAAGAAAATATTGTTCTTCTCCAGAATCGAGAGAAGATCTCTGTTCCAGAGACGATATTGGTCATCCACCATCTTGCGTACCCGGACACAAATGGCCGCCAGTTGCTCGCTTGGGGTGAGCCCGTCGGGCCCCGGCGCACTAATGTTACTTAGCCGTTGCTGCTTAAGGCCGGCAACGCGTACTTCGAAAAATTCGTCGAGGTTTGACGCTACGATACAGAGGAATTTCAAGCGTTCTAAAAGAGGATTCTTGGGATCCTCGGCTTCTTCCAAGACACGTTGATTGAACTCTAACCAACTCAACTCGCGGTTGATATAAAGGGATGGGTCCGAGAATGGTTCGGGGGATTCCGGTTCCTTGTCCATAGATTGCTTATTGGAAAGCTGCTTTTTGCGTGTTGGTTTTTTCATCGTTAGCCCCCGCACATCATTCCGGCCAACGTCGATCTGTCACGGTTCCGTAACAGAGCAATACTTATCCCTACTGACAAACGGGGTTGACCGTCAAGCAAGCGCAATCGCTCTTCAGAATTCAGGAGTCAGGAGACAGGAGTCAGAAGGTCCGGGGTTTTCGACGGTATTGATCAGATAACCCGTTCCCGCCCTCTGTAGATGTTCAGCGCCACGATTGTCGCCCTCACTTATCCGTACGCTGCCACTTCTTGTAGGCAAAGCGTTCCCGCTTTGCGCGTTTTCGGAGGTAAGGCGAGACGCCTTACTCACCACTGCGCTGCACTTCTTGTCTTCAAGCGTCGTTAAACACCTACGCCCTCTAGGGCGGAAGCCGCTTCCGGTTCCAGAACTCCTGAATTCTGACTTCTGAATCCTGAATCCTGAGTCACTCGCTGAAATCGGGCAAACTGACCCACGCAGGCCTCTCCTGAAGATCATGACCGCCAAACTATTCGCGAAGAATCAGTCTCGGCGCTCTCCGCCGGTAAGCAGAGGCAGCAGATAGTAGAGCAGATAGCCGAGGGAGGTGAGAAAGGCCGCAACGTACGTCAACGCAGCCGCATCAAGCACCTGGTTGACTGCCGCAATCTCGCCTTGCCCTCGGATAAAGCCCATGTCCATCAGGACTTTTTTTGCACGGTTCGAAGCGTCAAACTCTACCGGGAGGGTGATCAGATTAAATAACATAATGATGCCCCAGGCGATGCACATGACCAGCAGCATCGGTCGCAACAGGCCAGTCATGAACCCCACGATCGGAAGAAACGCCACCGCCATGTTTGCGTACCCCGCCAAGCCGGCAGCAGCCATCCGCATATTCAAAGGGGCGTAGGCCATTTTATGCTGAATCGCGTGGCCGGTTTCGTGCGCCGCCACACCGAGTGCGGCAGTCGAAACGCCGCGAAAGTTTGTCGAAGAAAGGACCAGCCTCTTGTTCATTGGATCGTAGTGATCACCCAGCATCTCGTTTAATTCCACGATCTCAACGTCGTAAATCCCGGACGCCGCCATAATCCGCGCCGCGACCTCGGCTCCCGGGATTCCCGCGGAGGCGGGAACCTCGCTATACTTTGCATAAACCGCCTTGACTCTCCAGGTCGCCCAGAGCGAAAGGGCGAAAGTACCAAGGAAAAGGAAAATGCTCAGTGCAGTCATCTTGTCCCAAGATACTACTTTCTGTGGGGACATCAAAGCGATACCAGTTTGCGCTTTTTCTTCTTTTCGACCCTGGAACCGCTGGTTAACTTAGCATTTCTTATGGGGAACCTGTTCGAGGGATATGCGCCCGAAAGCTACTTTGACGAAATGTTCGGATCTGCAGGCGAGGTCCGGCCGCACTATGATACTCTGCTGGCGCGCTACGCCGAGATGTCGAGCGAAGAATTCCAGAAAAAACGAGCCCTTGCGGACAATGCATTTCTCACCCAGGGAGTGACGTTCACGGTCTATAACGACCAGGAAGGGACGGAAAGGATTTTCCCTTTCGACTTGATCCCGCGGATTATTCCCAGGTCTGAATGGGAGCACGTCGAATGCGGTCTTGGCCAGCGGATCACCGCGTTAAACATGTTTCTGCACGACATCTATCATGATCAAAAGATCGTGCGCGACGGAATCGTCCCCGCAGATATCATTCACACCGCCGCCCATTTTCGACCTGAGTTCATGGGTTTCGATGTCCCGAAAGACATCTATATCCATATTTGCGGATCCGATCTGATCCGGGATCAGAACGGCGACTATCTTGTCCTGGAAGACAATGCCCGCTGCCCCTCAGGCGTATCGTACCTGCTGGAAAACAGGCAGGCCATGAAGCGGGTGTTTCCAAACCTGTTCTCGCGCTATCTTGTCCGATCGGTGGACACCTACTGTCTTGAGCTTCTGGATGTGCTCCGTTTCATCGCTCCACACGGCAACCCGGAGCCGACCGTGGTATTGCTCACGCCCGGAATCTACAACTCCGCTTACTTCGAGCACTCTTTTCTGGCCCGCACCATGGGAATCGAGATCGTCGTGGGCGCTGATCTGGTGACTCAGAACGGGTTCGTGTATATGAAAACGACCCGAGGCTTGAAACGAGTCGATGTTATCTATCGCCGAATTGACGACGATTTTCTCGATCCAGAGGTATTCAGAGGCGATTCGGTGCTGGGCGTTTCCGGGATGGTCGATGCCTACCGACGAGGAAATGTGAGTCTGGCCAATACCATCGGCACCGGCGTAGCAGACGACAAGGTGACGTATTACTTCGTGCCAAAAATGATCCGTTATTACCTGGATCAAGATCCCATCCTTCCAAACGTCGAAACCTATCTTTCTCACTTTGATTCGGATCGAAAATATATCCTCGAAAATCTGGATAAACTGGTGGTGAAATCGGCGAACGAAAGTGGCGGCTATGGAATGCTGATGGGTCCGCAGGCAACTGCCGCACAACGAGAAGCCTTTCGGGAGGCGATTGAAAAAAACCCTCGCAACTACGTGGCTCAACCGGTCATTCGATTGTCCCGCTCTCCCTCATTCTGTGACGATCATTTCGAAGGAAGGCACATTGACCTTCGTCCCTATATTCTCTACGGAAAGAAGATAACGATTATTCCGGGCGGTTTAACGCGAGTGGCCTTGCGCAAGGGTTCGCTGGTGGTGAATTCCTCGCAGGGTGGCGGAAGCAAGGACACATGGATACTGAACGAATGAAGGTTTTGGGCCGTCCTGCTCGGCGCACAGAATCCGGCGCGTCATCCAGTTCCCCCCAGCAAATGCTCGCGCTCGCTTCCGCATGTCTTCAAAGACCAGAACTGAGAACGAGCCACTATGTTAAGCCGAGTTGCTGATGCACTTTTCTGGTTGAGCCGCTATACGGAACGGGCGGAAAACAATGCGCGGATGATGGATGTTAATCTCCAGGTCATGCTCGATGTGCAGCCGTTCGCGAACAACCAGCAGCACTGGGAATCGATCATCTTCACCCTGGAAGACACCAAGCTCTTCTATAAGCTTTACCCCGAAATAACCAGGGATGCCGTCGTTGATTTTGTCACGTTCGAACGGAAGAACCCCAACTCGATCTACTCTTGCCTCGCCCTCGCGCGGGAAAATGCTCGCACCGTTCGCGAAGAACTCTCCGTCGAGATGTGGGAACAGATCAATCGGATGTACCTGTTTTTTTCTTCCGGCGACGCCAAACCGATGTTTCAAAGCAGCACGTACGAGTTTTTCAAATGGATCCTGGAAGGATCTCATCTATTCCAAGGGGTAACCGATGCGACCATGTTGCACGATGAAGGCTGGGAGTTCATCCGCTTGGGAATGTTTCTTGAGCGCGCCGATAGAACTTCCCGAATTTTGGACATCAAGTACCACATCCTGCTGCCCAGCGGTGAACAGATCGGCGGCAATGTCGACACCGTACAATGGATGGCGGTTCTGAAATCATGCAGCGCTCTCGAACCGTACCGGAAGCATTATCGAGGACAGGTTCTGCCGTGGAAAGTCGTAGAATTTCTAGTCAAGAATCAGACGTTTCCGCGATCGATTGTCTTCTGCGTTGATTCCCTTGACTATTCACTTCATAAGATCACCGGTGTCGATCGAGGAGAATTCCAGTACAGCGTGGAAGCGGAACGCCTTTCTGGTAAACTCCTCGCCGATCTCTGTTTCGTCACCGTTGACGAGATCTTCCGGGCTGGGCTTCATGAATACCTGGACAGAATGCAGGGGCGCCTGATCGAGATCACTAAGGCGATCTACAAGGAGTTCTGCGAATGGCTCGAAGAAGAGGAGAACGAGCCGGAAGAAATTGAGCCAACGCAATTCCAGACGCAAAAAAACTCGTCCTGACTGGTGTACTGTCGCCAGTACGTGTACACTAGAAGCAGTGGCAGGACGCCAATCCGGCCCTTAGTTATCGTATCTCTGTCACCCCGACGTAGTCTCTCAGCGGCTCAGGAACCAGAATCGATCCGTCGGCTTGCTGATAAGTCTCCACCAGAGCCACATAGAGCCGGGCGAGAGCGGTACCCGAACCGTTAAGAGTGTGACAGAAGCGGTTTTTTCCATCCACATCTTTAAACTTCAGATTCATCCGGCGGGCCTGATAATCTTCGGCGTTGGAACAACTCGAGACCTCCAGGTAACGGCCTTGACCGGGTGCCCAGACTTCTAAATCGTAGGTTTTCGCCATGTTGAATCCGAGGTCCCCGGTGCAAAGTTCTATCGTTCGGTAATGCAGGCCCAGCCTTTGCAGCACTTTCTCCGCGTCCTCCGTGAGTTTCTCAAGTTCCTCATAGGATGTTTCCGGGGTTGTGATTTTGACCAGTTCCACTTTGTCGAACTGGTGTACGCGGATCAGACCTCGCGTGTCACGGCCCGCTGATCCGGCTTCACGACGAAAACAAGGTGTGTGAGCAACAAGATACTTCGGTAAATCCCGGTAAGACAAAATCTCCTCCCGATAAAGGTTACTCAATGGCACCTCTGCCGTTGGAATTAAAAAGGTTTGCCCCTCCTCGAGCTCGTACGCGTCTTCCTCAAATTTGGGCAGCTGTCCGGTGCCGACCATGCATTCGCGCCGCACGAGATGCGGCGGAGAGATCTCGATATAGCCGTTTTCAGCCGTTTGGAGGTCCAGCAGGAATTGAATCAATCCGCGCTCCAGCCGTGCGCCTAAATTGGTAAAGCAGATGAAACCGGCCCCGCTGATCTTGGCGCCACGCTCCAGATCAAAAAGGCCCAGTTTTGTGCCCAATTCGACGTGATCCAAAGGTGGAAAGCCGAAAACAGGTTTTTCGCCCCAAACGCGCACTTCGGGATTCGCTTCAGCATCGGCCCCTATGGGAACTTTCGCATGAGGCAGGTTTGGAATACGGAGCAACATATTCCTCTGCGACAGGTCCGCGGCGGCAGCGGCCTGGTTTAAGCGATCAATTTCTTCGGCTATCGCTCTGACCTTAGTTTCCTGCTCGGCGCTGGATTCCTGTTTCGATCGCAGCATCCCGATTTGCTTGCTCAGCTTATTTCGTTCGCCGTTTAACTGCTGTACCTGAGTTTCTATCCGCCGCCGTTCTGAATCGATCCTTAGAACCTCAGCAACCTGTTGAGCCAGTTCGGTGCTGCGCGTCGCTAGCCGTTCGCGAACATATTCAGGTCTCTCGCGTATCAAACGGATGTCCAGCATGTCGGACGCTATACCGCCTCCTTTCCGAGTAAACAAAAAAGCGCTAGTCAGTCCCCATGTCCAAGCGACGCCGATTGCGATTGAACTCTGGTGTCCGGCGTTTCCTCGTTGCTCTTTTTTTGCTGCTCCCGGTTCACTTGCTCTCCTGAGCCGTCGCCAGTTTCACGCAGGTGGGGAATACTCGCGTATCCTTCGAATTTTGCCGTTAAATCGGGATCTGCAGTGTTCGGTTTGCCGCTCGGCAGCTTGAAATCAAACACGCTCACCCCGAACCGGCGAACTCCGTGATAGCTACGTCCATCCGTGGCGCCGACCATCACAGGATTGTCTGTAGATTTTTCCCTGCCTAGATAGATCATCACGTGCGTTATTGGAATATCCCTTTCGACCTTGTAGGTTCCCGACCAAAACAGGAGGTCGCCCGGCCTGAGATCGTCAAGTTCGAAAGACTCTCCGCTTCGGCTCAGCACCGCGTGAAAATCGCCTTCCTTGCGCACCCAGAGGTATTGCCCTGACGAATCTCTCGGGACATCTTTATATCCAGCGTTGGTTAGCATGTGATAGATGAATCCCGAACAGTCCATTCCGCCAGCCGCAGGGTCCGCAGAGCCATACTTGTAAGTCAAATTCCGTTCGGTCAGCGCGAGCGAGTTGCGAATCAATTCCTGTACCTTCGCAGGCTGCTTCGAGAATTCGCGAAGCTCTTCCGGCTTGATCGTGGCCATAGGAGCAGTGGTTTCGGGCTGATTTTTGAAATCGGAACCAGTCCCTTGCTCGTTCGCCGGAGTCGAGCCCGGCTTCTCGTCACCGCTGTCTGGTTCTGGAGTATCCTTCTTCGCTTCGCTGGAGGATTCCGGGGCCGGCTTCGCCTTGGACGGCTTCTCCGAATCGTCCGTCTCCCGAGTCGCCGATTCAGAACGCTTGGCTGGAGCCTTTTTTGAGGATAAACGCCTGGCTGGGGACTTCCTGTGATGGCCCGGTGTCGGGCTCGGCTGACCACTCGAGTCTTCCGTAAATACGTTCCTGATGCTGTTCGTCATCCTGCCCAGGGTGCGATAAAGCCCGCGGGAGGTACTGTCGTCGCCGTAGCTCAAGAGAGGGACAACGCACCACAGCAAACCGGCGGCCAAAAGACCTTTCCTCATGTCGCCGCTATTTCTTTGAGTAGCTCCCTGTTAAGACGAATGCCAGTTTGAAAATTTTCCAGTGAAAAGTTCTCGTTCGGCGAATGGGCCTTGCAATCAGGCAAAGCCAAGCCCAGCAGCAGAGTATCAATCCCAAGAACATCTTTGAACGATTGGGTGATGGGAATGCTGCCTCCTTCCCGAATAAAAGCGACTGGCCGCTCGAAGGTGTCGACAAGGGCTTTTTGTGCGGCCTTCCCAAAGGCAGAATCTGGTTTGACCAGGTAGGCCTTTCCCGAATGCTGTGGAATGATCTCCATCTCCACGGAATCGGGGCATTGACCTTTCAGAAATTCTTCCACGCGCGGCCTCAACTCAGACGGATCCTGGTCCGGCACAAGGCGAAAGGAAAGTTTGGCCGTTGCCCTGCTCGGTACGATGGTTTTTGGTCCTTCTCCTTGATAGCCGCTCCCGAGGCCGTTCACTTCTGCCGTCGGCCGAGCCCAGACTTGCTCCAGAAAGGTGTAACCTTCCTCGCCGGATAACCGCCGGGAACCGGTGATCGCGAGCCAGTTCTTTTCCGTATGAGGAAGCTTTGACCACAAGTCTCGCTCCCACTGCTCCAACGGTAAAACGTGATCGTAAAACCCCGGGATGGCAATGCGCCCTGCACTATCGTGCAGCTTTGCTATGATCCGGCACAGAACCGTGGCGGGATTTGCCACTGAGCCGCCAAAAATCCCGGAGTGAAGATCCGCAACTGGTCCTCGCACCTGGACTTCAACGCACAATATTCCCCGCAATCCATAGGTGAACGTTGGGATACCCGGCGCCACCATTCCAGTGTCCGAGATCGCCACGACGTCTGCGTTCCAATCCACACCGTGTTCTTTAAGGAAGGTCTCCAGATTCGGACTGCCAATTTCCTCCTCTCCTTCCACCAGCAGGATCACGTTGACCGGTAAGTCACCGCCGTCTTTCAGAGCGGATTCCACACCGAGAATGTGCGCCAGGATTTGTCCCTTATTGTCGGTCGATCCACGGGCGATTATCCTGCCCCCTTTGATCACTGGCTCGAACGGAGGCGACTCCCACAGCTCCAGAGGATCGGGCGGCTGAACGTCATAGTGTCCATAAATCAAGACCGTTTTGCGGCCGGGCCGCCGCTGGTTGTGAGCCAGCACTACGGGATGGCCGGAGGTGGCAAACTTTTCAGCCTGAAGACCAGCCCTTCGCACTCGAGCGAGCAACCAATCCGCGCATTTCTCGACGCTACTCTTAAATTGACTGTCAGCAGAAATGGACGGAAATCTCAGGAATTCGAACAGGTCCTCGACTGGATTCATAGCATTTCTACCAAAACACAACCAGGCCCAAGAGGCGACAGGATTCGGGCGGCCCGTCTCCTGCCCTACCCGGCGAGTTTGCGGCAATGTGTTGGCCC
>JAFAKL010000235.1 GCA_019235445.1 Verrucomicrobiota bacterium
TTCTCGGTGGTCTCCATATCATTAAAAAAAACAGCGGAGGCGGTGAGATTGCTGGCGCTCTTACTGCCCTGACCATGCTCCGAGGCCGTCCATCATCAAAACAAACGCAATCGAATTGATTCCACGGCAAAACTTCGGCGCGGGTCCTGATAGCCCAACATAAAGGACGTTATGTGCGACTAACCCGGTCTCATGTGAGTCCAGGTCGGCGCGCCGCGAGCTGCATAACAGAACCGCTGGGCGATGCAGGCCATAGAGATGATTGACCATGCATTTCGGGTTAAATGCTCCGCCCCGATCAGTTATCCGAGGCGGAAGTGAGTCTCCTGTCATCCTTAGTCGCGGCTTGTCCGGAAGGGTTTACCGGTAACTATTGCTAACAGCCCTTCTGACCAGCAGTGACTGCCACGCGAGCCATACGGGCTGCCGGGTGATCAGTTGCCGGCCACGCCCAGCGGTCATCCACCGCTCGTGCATCCGCAGCAATGCAGTCGGATAAGGGGAAAGGTTTTTGCAAACCTCTGCTTCTGACTCTCAAGTACACGTAAGTAAATGAGAGCCGGAGCCTTGGAGGCGCGGGTGAGAATCGAACTCACGCTCTAAGGTTTTGCAGACCATGATCTTGCTGGTGCAAGTGCATTTCGTTTGTAGCACTTCGATGGTGCCTTGGTCCGAGTTCTGTCCGATCATTTTCCACCTTTGACGGAAGTGCCCAGATATTGCGGCTCCGCTGTTCGCGCCATTTGGCAGTGGTGTGGTCGCGATGCCAGGATCAAAGGTTCAGTTCTGCGCCGTTGCATCTCGATCCAATCGAGAACGTCGGCCTTTGGGTATAAAGTCCTGCGCCCGAACTTTACGTGCGAGGGACCCTTGCCATCACAACGCCATTTCTTGAGCGTATCCTTTTGGATTCCCAGGAACGCGGCGAGTTCTTCATGGGTGACGTAATCGGCCAGATTCAGTGTGCAGGCTGCATTCATTCCGAAATTCCTCGGCAACGGATCCCGGGATTATTGTCCGCATCCGTCCACTCCAATGTTTTTTGGGCTCCTAATAGTAAAGAGGGCTTTCCAGAGTCGAAAACCAGAGACAAAGGTGGATTTTTTTTCATTAATTTTTTTGCTGGATGACAAAAGTAGGCGGGAACAGCTTCGGCGAGCGCCCATCACATCGAAGTGTTCAAGCAAGGCACACAATGCTGAATGATAATGAAAAGAGAGCCGTGGCGAGCAATCCTGTTTATCTAGAGATCGTTGATTTCTTTGCGGGTGGCACCACGCCACAAACCATTGTGGATTTTCAGCCCTCAGCTGCCGCTCAGCAGCGGGCTCTTGAGCTCTTAGAACTTGCGAAGAATGATCAATTGACTCCGGAACAGGAATCTGAGTTAGAGCACTTCACGGAATTGGAGCACATTCTGAGGATGGCAAAAGCCCGTGCGCGTCAGATCCTTGCGTCCAAGCAGTGAGTTGGCCCGAATCGTTACGTCAGCAAATCCAGGCTCGCGCGCTTGGGCGATGCGAATATTGTCTGCTTCACGAAGCAGACGCCGGTTTCCCGCACCAAATCGATCACGTCGTTAGCCGAAAGCACCGAGGGACGTCCGATCCGGACAATTTGGCTCTCGCTTGCTATTTGTGCAACAGGTTCAAAGGCAGCGATATCGCTTCGTTCGATCCTGCTACGAACGAACTTGCACGTCTCTTTAATCCTCGTCAGGGTAGCTGGGCGGAACATTTTCCCATCGCCGGTTCGGTGATAGAACCCTTGACCAAAATCGGCAGCGCCACCGCTCACATCTTGCAATTCAATGCACCGGCGCGAGTGGTTGAGCGACAAGCATTGCAAGCTCTCGATCGTTATCCTCGGTCGTCATAAAAACTTATCTCAGATTGTGGACGTGCGATGCATCTGGCGTGTTCTTGTGGGGAGTCAAAGCTCGATGACCCAATGGATAGCGGCGGAAAATAATGGTTCGAAACAGGCAGATGTGAACCTGAAGTTAAATGCTAAATGCCTCAAGCTATCGAATTCTTATGCTACGCCGCCCCGGCTTACTGGGACCGGAACCGAATGAGCGACCAGCTTTGAGCGAGATCGTGGCATGGATGCGTTGAAGCGGAGACACAACATGTAACGGGAAGAAAACCCACGAATTCAGCCATCAGACTTTATGCCCAGCACTAATGGACTCGAAGCCGAACCTGGTATATGGTTGTCAAGCGGGGAACGGGCCGGGATCACGATACGACTGGCGAATGGTTTTGAAGAGTTCGCGTGCGATGTAGGTCTTCATCAAGCGTAATGCGGCGCGTTTCGTTTTTCCGTGATCAGTCTGCTTCGACAGGAATCGCCTGGAGCGACCACCGTCCATACGCAAACGGACCAAAGCAATGATGTGCAGCGCCCAATTGAGGCGGCGATTTCCACCTGGATTCACCTGGAGACGAGAGTTTTGACCGCTTCCTCTTTCGACGGGAGCTGCTCCGCAATA
>JAFAKL010000247.1 GCA_019235445.1 Verrucomicrobiota bacterium
GGCATCGCCGGGCATGCGCGAACGACTGGGCAATCAGCGGAGAGCTCGAATTGAGTCTAGTGCCCTGTCCCCTAAATAAGAGGTATATTGCCGGAGGTCGGTTGGCTGTTTTTCAAGGCGCGAGCGACGCGCCCGTATGTGAGCCATACGGGTCGAGCGAGCAACGCGGAAAAACAGCCAACCGGCCCCTGCCCAGAGGGTTGCGATGAAAATGGGCCGGCGGCCGCGTTGCTCGTCGGTCACGTATCGATTCAGATATGCTCCCTCCTCACGCCTGCCGACGACCCACGTTGATCGCAACAATATACCTCTTATTGAGGGGACAGGACACTAGTCCCGTAGAGACGGTTGATCAAGGTTTTCTCCCAATGTGTCATTCTCCTTCCCTCGGTCTCTGTGGCATCGCAGAGAAAACGGAATTCATTGGCGGAGTCGCTGACCATGTTCATCTGCTTCTCTCAATGCCGACGACAATGGCGATGGCAAAAGCAATTCCACTAATAAAAAGGGGATCATCAGCCTGGAATCATCAGATCACCTCTGGGACTAGTGAGCACATCAACCGTCCCTCCGGGACGGGTCCACTTTTCTCTTGTTTCCAGGCACTTCGTGCCAGGCTACTTTCGTTTAGTCCCTCCGGGACAGGATACGCTCTTTCGTTGTAGGATTTTCCTTATGTTAAGTTAGCGCTTAGGGGTTCCACTCCGGTTTCAGGGCCATTGTCCCTCCGGGGTACCTTCTCCGGAGAAGCACCTCGGCCTGAAAATCCTTCTCGAAAGGTCCAAACTACAGCCGCCGCGCCAGCGGCGTTCAACAGCGTTAGACGTTGAACGGTCGGCAGAGTAAGCGGACCGTCTCGGTTTGCCGTTCGCCCGCGCTCCCTTATCCCTCGGTCCCGGCAAGGGAATTCAATCAACTGCTTTCCGGGTGAACGGAACAAATCGAACCGAGCAGATAGGCCGCCGACGCAATCCGGTGGCATGTTTCTCAATGAGCTGCAATTGCTGATCGTGGGAGTTCCCGACCGGAATGATCAGGCGCCCGCCCTCGCGCAATTGCCGAATCAAAGGTTGAGGGATATGGTCCAGCGCAGCGGCGACGATGATGGCATCGAACGGCGCGAACTCCAGCCAACCTTCATAGCCGTCGCCACCTCTTACGCGCACATTTTGGTACCCGAGCCGCTGCAAATCCCGGGTCGCCCGAAGAATCAATTCATCGACGATATCCATCGAGAAAACCTGCGCCGCCAGTCTTGATAGCACCGCTGCCTGATACCCGGAGCCCGTGCCCACCTCAAGCACGCGATCCGATGGTTTCAGCGAAAGCCGCTCTGCCATCAATGCGACGATGTAGGGCTGCGAAATAGTCTGACCGTATCCAATTTCGAGTGGTCGATCCTCGTATGCGTTGATCCTAGCCTCGCTCGGGACGAACTCGTGTCTCGGAACTTGCCGCATGGCCCGCAGCACACCCTTATCGCTAACTCCCCGGCGCTCAATCTGCCGGGCGACCATCCTGCGCCGCAATTCCTCATACTTCTGCCCTTCAGAGACTGCTCCATCCGACCCGACTGCCAGCAAACAAATCACAGAACAAAATTAGCTCAAAATTACAGAGCCGTACCTCAAGAATTTAAGTAGTTGAGACGATATTCGTTGAACTGGACCTCAAACCCAGCACCTTCCGGCGCCGCCGCCATGCGCCCGACTTCGAGTTCCTGGGCGGTAGAAAGATAAGCTGTCCGGAATGTTATCCAATCCCCTTCTTGGGAGCAATATTCAATGGTCACAGCACTTCCCTCCCGCTTCAATTTCAGCCGGAGAAACCCGGGATAGCTATAAAACGGCACCACCGACCAATCCGAAAAATCCCGAGTCACGACGGCGCTTACATGATGAATCCCGTTAACGAACTCTATGCCGGTCTTGACCCAGGTGGTTTCATCCAGTCGCACCATCACTCCAGCCTGGTCATACAGAGTCTGGAATCTGCCGCGGAACTCCGCCTCGATTTCAAAATTCCCCCTCACCTTTTCGTAATAGAAATGTCCGTTGTCTCTGCTAAAGCCATAGTGCGTTTCTCGCCAGAAATCCGTGCCAGGTTCAGCAAAAAAAGAAAGATGCTGGTTCTCTTGTTTCCAGTGTTGCGGTTCGTTGAACCAAGTCATAAAGCCTCGTCTCAGGAGCACGGATCAATGCACAGTGCTGACTTGATCTCAGCTGTCCGTTTGGTCACATCTGCAGCGAGGAGTAGATCTGAAACAATGCAGACCCGTTTCGCGCCGGCGCTTACAATCTCTCCTATGTTTCCTAATTTCACGCCGCCAATACAGTAGATTGGAAGATTCACCTGTTCATGCAGCGCTCGGATCCCAGCGAGACCGACTGCTATGGCCGTGGGTTTGGTTGCAGTTGGAAATAATGGTCCGAACCCGAGGTAATCGGCTCCCTCTCTTTCCGCCGCGAGCGCCTGAGCTAACGTATGCGTCGATTTGCCCACCAGACAATCGCGACCTGCCAGATCGCGGGCTTCAGCGACGCCATAATCCTCCTGTCCGACATGACATCCTTCGGCAGCAACCTCTCTCAGGAGATCCGGGTGATCGTTTAATATGAGCGGTACGCCGGCCATCCTCGTGAGCGGCAACATGAAGTCCGCACATTTCAAAATTTGCGGATTCGAATGCCCTTTCGCGCGAAGCTGCAACATGTCTATCCCGCCTTCAAGGAGCTGGTCTGTCACCCTACTTACTTGATCAGGTGCCAGATACCCTAGATCCACAATCCCGTACAAAAAACAGTGACTGATCGGCTTCACATTACTTCAACTCCACTCTTTTCAGTTCCGTCATCATTTCAACGAGGCTGGTGTCAAACTCTCCGCGTACGAATTCCGGGTGCTGCATGATCTCCGCTTGAAACGGGATAGTCGTCTTGATCCCCGAAATCAGGTATTCGCCCAGAGCGCGCGCCATGCGCCGGATGGCGGATTCGCGCGACGAGGCCACACAGATCAATTTTGCTATCATCGAATCGTAGTAAGGCGGAACTGTGTATTTCGCATAAACATGGGAATCCACCCGAACTCCGCGACCGCCCGGTGCGTAATACAGGTCAATCGTGCCGGAACTCGGCTGAAAATTGTTTGCAGGATCTTCGGCGTTGATCCGACATTCGATCGCGTGACTGCGTGGCTGAGCGCTCACAATGTGTTCGGACAAATGGGCGCCTGCAGCAATCAAGATCTGCTCCTTGACAAGATCACAGCCATACACCTCCTCTGTGACCGGGTGTTCGACTTGGATTCGGGTGTTCATCTCCATGAAATAGAAATTCCCATGGCGATCGACCAGAAACTCCATCGTGCCGGCGTTCTCGTATTCTACGGCCTGGGCGAGCGTTACGGAACAATCACCCATCAATTTACGCAGCTTCGTGTCCATCAGAGGCGAGGGACATTCTTCAACAATTTTCTGGTTCCTTCTCTGGATCGAGCAATCGCGCTCGCCTAAGTGCACCAGACGTCCATGGCTGTCGCCGATGACTTGGAATTCAATATGATGCGGACGATCGATCAGTTTCTCGATATACACTCCACTCTCTCCGAACGCTTTCTCTGCCTCGCCCCGGGCAGCGTGAAATCCTTGCACCAGACTCACCTCGTTATGCGCTCCGCGCATCCCGCGTCCGCCGCCCCCAGCAATCGCCTTGATCATGACGGGGTACCCGATTTTTTTGGCTACCTTGAGAGCATCCTGCTCCGTCTCCACGACTCCATCGCTTCCGGGTGAGACGGGTACCCCGGATTTAATTGCCTGTTCTCGAGCCGCGCTCTTGTCGCCCATCAGCCGGATGGCCGCGGGCGGAGGCCCGATGAATTTTATATTGCAACTCGCGCAGATCTCTGCGAAATGCGCATTTTCCGCAAGGAAACCGTATCCGGGATGTATCGCATCAACATTACTGATCTCTGCCGCGCTAATGATTCGATCGATCTTCAAATAGCTCTCCGAACTCGGCGGTCGACCGATGCAGACGGACTCGTCCGCCAATTGAACGTGAAGTGAATCGACGTCCGCCTCGGAATAGACGGCCACCGTTGAAATTTCCAACTCTTTGCAAGCGCGTATGATCCGTAATGCGATCTCGCCGCGATTGGCGATCAGGACTTTGTTAAACACGATTACTTGACCCGAAAGAGTGGCTGACCAAATTGCACAGCCGCCCCGTTTTCGACGAGTGCCTCAACGATCACCCCCTTCACTTCCGCCTTGATCTCGTTCATCACCTTCATCGCCTCGATAATGCAGACGACTGTCTCCTCCAGAATTTCCTGGCCCTCATTCACGTAGGGCGCCGAGTCGGGAGAAGGAGCTCGATAAAAAGTCCCAACCATCGGAGAAACGATCTCTTTGAAGTCCACCTTCACTTCGACCGCAGCCGGGGGAGTAGCAGAATGGGCCGACGCCGGGTTTCCTGTCATCGGACCGGCGGCAAGCGCTTGATTCTGGGGCGGAACAGAGACGAAGGCCGGCGGAGGACGATGCGCTTCAAGCTCCAGTTTGAAACCTTCTTTCTCGAGCTTGAGAACAGCCAGATCGTTCTTTTTCATCAAATCGATGATGGCTCTGATGTCTTTTAGTTCCAAAGTGTTTTCTCCTGATAGCGCAAACCATGTTAGGGAACGGGAGGAAGGTCACGCAAGCAGTTCTTCGCCCGGTATACGTAATCCCATGGATGATAAATCGATGATCTCAAAACGCCAAACCCAGTTGCAGCTCCACATTGATTCGCTCCTCTTGTGCCGCAAATGCCCTAAAGTGCAATCGCATCCGGTTTCCTGCGGCCCTGTTCTGAGTCGAGTGATGCTGGTCGGTCAAGCCCCCGGCGTCAAAGAACCGGTCCTGGGGCGTCCGTTCGCCTGGACCGCAGGCAAAGCAATGTTTGCCTGGTTCGAACAGGAAGTCGGCGTTACCGAAACGGAATTTCGACGAACGGTCTATATGGCCGCCGTGTGCCGCTGTTTCCCGGGCAAGAATGCTCAAGGCGGCGACCGTGTTCCCTCCGGACATGAAGTTGCGTCTTGCGGGGAATGGCTGCGTGCCGAGATAGCGATCTTGCAACCCGGCCTCGTACTTGCGGTGGGCAAATTGGCGATCAGTCAATTTCTTGACGAGGTACCGGTTCTGACGCAATTGGTCGGTCGGATTGTCCGAGTACGCAAATTCGGACGAAACTTCGATCTGATCGCTTTGCCGCATCCGTCTGGCGCATCCCCTTGGCCCCGGATCGAGCCAGGGAAAAACCTCACCAAGACGGCCCTGGCATTGGTACGGAATCACCCAGCCTGGATGGCGCGCGTCTGAGAGGAGAGGAGGACGGTGCTAAACTATAGATTATCCCTCCTGAGTTTTAGGGTCGGTCTCTTTGCTCCATTCCCGGAACTGGTGAATCTGATCTCTGGTACCGACGACGAGTAGCCAGTCCCCAGCCTGCAGAACCTGGAAAGGACCCGGAAAAAGCATCCGATAATCCCCACGTGCTACACCCGCAATCTGGACGCCTGTTTGCCGCGGAATCTCGAGCTCAGCTAACGCGTTACCCGCCAGCCGGCCTTTCTCCGGAACCTCCATCGACTCGAGCCGAATCTCATCCAGCAGGTCAACGTGTTCAGTCCGCGGAGGGCTGGTATCGAAAAAGGCGCGGACCTGTTGAATGTGATTTTCCGTGCCAAGCACCAAAAGATCGTCGCCCGGGAATAATTCGGTGTCCGGACCGGTACTCGGAATCGGGTAGCCCTGCCGATCAACACCGACCACCGAACACCCATATCGACTCCGGAGAGAAAGATCACCAAGGCTCTTGCCGAACCATGCTTCGGAGTCGGGTACTCGGATCTCACTCAGGCTCAGGTCCCATTCCTGATGGTCCTCCAGCCATTTATCGTGACTGCGTTTTCGCCGTTCTTCCGGGGTGAGAATAGCTTCCGCCAGTTGAGAGGCGATCTGGTGTTGGACCGAGCGCAGACGACGACCGAAAAATAGAGCATAGATCGCTGCGGTACCTAAAATTGCTCCCAGAAAGGATGGGGAGGCCCCGATTATCGGCGTCAAAAGCCACACGCAAACAAAGAGAAACAAAGCAGCGAGCAGCTCCAAGCACACCAAAAGAATGGGACTTTCCGAAGCGAACTCGGGTCCGAAGGCAATTTCAACCGCCCCGGTGAGGAATTCCGCTAATCTTCTCCAGACGCCAAGGAGCGGCCCTGCCGCAGCGACACCGATCACCCCCCAAAACAGGTGAGAGGGCCAGCGCCCGGCGCTTTCCGGGAACCAGGAAATCCATCGGGCGAATAAGAATGGACCCACGATCAAAATCCCGGAGGCAAAGATTACGCTGATTACCAAAGGAGGAAGACTTCGCCTGGCCAGACCTAAAACCCGACTTCGCCGTTGATGCTCTCCGACCGAAGATAGGAACTGCCCATAGAGTTCCAGCAGATGATAAAAGAATTTCGGCTGCAATTTGAGCCAGGTGTCGCTGATCGGACCGGAATGCCTGATCAATACAGGAGAGACCAGGGCTGTGAAAAGCGCGATACCGATCGCGATCGGATAATAGTCAGACGGAAGCATACCCGTGGAAACCCCAAGCTGCGCAATGATGAAGGCAAATTCGCCGATCGGGGTCACCATCAGCGCGGCGCGAAACGCGTCTCGATCGGAGGTCCCGGTCACTAACAAAGAGGCGCTCAGAGCGAAGGTACGAACCAGGATAGTGAGTGTCCCAAGCGACAAGATCAATACCCAGTTTTTGAGCAGGAGCGTCGGATTGAGCAGCATTCCAATCGAGACAAAAAAGACAGCGATAAAGACGTCGCGCATCCCTTGCATCGCGCGTTCTACGGTCGGACGCTGAGGTGTTTCTGCGACAATCGCCCCCAGCAGAAATGCCCCCAGTGCTAATGAATAACCTGTTTTCACGGCGATGACGCCGATTCCCAGAACAAGGCCCACGATGGTTATGGTGAGAAGATCAGTGCCCGCCCTGTTCAACCGTTGCAACGACCAGGGGAGCAGCAACAAGCCTAGAACGACCACGACGGTAACGAATACCAGCAGGACGCCAAGAATTCTTCCCAGATTGGCTTCAGTGCCTTTGTGTATTTGAGCCACCGAGGAGATAAACGTCAGTACTACCACCGCCACGAGATCCTCCAGAACTGTGATACTCATGGCAAGGTTTCCAGCCCGCTGGTGCATCAATCCGGTTTCCGGCAGGATTTTTCCAATGGTCGCTGAACTGGACGCCACCAGCATCCCAGCGACGAACAAGCTTTCGGAAGCGCTAACTCCCAGCAAGGGGCCAATCGAGCGAACGATGTTGAAAACCAGGATTGCCCCGAGAGCCACGGCCAGGACGATGCCTATCCCCATCCTCCGCAGCTTGCCGACGCTCAGATCGAGTCCGAACGAGAACATCAGGAAAACAAGGCCCAACTGAGACAAAGCTTCGATCCGATCTTCATGCACCACGATGGAAAAGGGCGGAGTATGCGGCCCAATCACAAGTCCAGCGAGCAGGAAACCAACGATGCTTGAAAGGCCGATCTTCTGGCACAAGAGGCCAGCCATCCCGGCGAAGAATGTCACGACCGCCAAGTCTTGAACGAGATCCAGCTCACCCATGCAATCGCTAGCGCCTTTCCAGAAAAATTGCGGTCGTCCTTGGCGGGATGAAAAAACTACCGGTCGAGCATTCGTATCGAGCTGCCCTCACGATACGATCAGCGTCAGAGCGCCTGAGGACCGGGTGCAATTCTATGGGGAGTTCAACATAATCGGGGAGAACGATCGTTTTCGGGGCTTTATCTGCGTTGAAGAGGACCACTACACTTCTGTTTTGCGGATCAAGCACGGGACCTTGCCGGTCGAGAATTGCCATGACGATGAGAGCCGGTTGCTGGTTCGGGCCCACATTATAGAATTTCACCCGTTCCTGTACTTCTGCGCTCGTTCGTAAGCGGAAAAGCGGCGTTGATCTCCGGATGCGAAGGATATCTCTAAAAAAAATATGCGATGAGTAGATGTCGATAAAGCCGGGCGCAATCGCCCGGTTGTTCAAAAACGACCTCATCACCGCCCAATCATCTTTATTGTCCCACTCCGGTGGCAGCCCAACGGCAAAATTATTCGTCCGGTAAGTCCAATCTAACCGGTTGAACCAGTCACCGGAGTTGTAGCTGTTTCGATCAAAAGACTTCGAGCGCAGGATATCGTCGCCCGCGTGGAAGAAAGGTATTCCTTGGGCCAGGGCGACGAGCGCGAGTCCAAGATTATTCACTCGCACCCGATCGCATATGTCGGTTCCGACCGGCAACTTGTACTGATTATTGTCAAAAAGCGTTTGGTTATCGTGCGCCGAAATGTAGTTGATCACATCGCATGGATCCTGGCCGTAGCCCGCGGGCCGGCCGTGATAGCCAAGCTGCGCTCCCGTCATCAAAGCTCCGTGGTTGTCTACGAACTGATATCCCTTCGCCGTCCCGGCGAGAGCCAGCTTCACGAGGTCGGCGGCGTCCAGGAGTTCCTGAAGCGTTCCGTTGGCAAACTCATTTTTATCATACCAAAGGCCGTTGATGAACCCCTGTCTGGCCATCAGATTTTGTCCTCGATCGAAGGATCCTCCTCCGCGAATGGAGTCCCGCCCCCGATCGCTGAAGGTACCGATTCCGGTTCCTGCCATATTAGTCTGGGTGGCGTTTTCTCCCAAAGCGTTGGCCGCCACTTCACCAAAATCCCAACCTTCTCCGTACAGGTAGATTGTCGGATCGATCGCATGCAGAACTCTTTTGATCTCCAGCAAGTCGGTCTTGAAGCTGAAACCCATAAGATCAAAGCGGAACCCATCGACTCGATATTGGCTTGCCCAAATTTTCAGCGTATCGAGCATGAGCTTGAAGAACATGCGACGCTCGGAAGCGGTATTGGGGCAACAGGTCGTTGTATATGGATAGCCCTCGTGATCAAGGCGGTAATAGTAATCCGGAACCACCGAGAAATGGCCCCGCCCCGCCGCAGCCGTGTGATTGTACACGACATCCATCACAACTCGCAGCCCGATCATATGAAGCGCATCCACCATCGCCCGGAACTCGCGAACGCGCGTGACGCCGCTTGGATCCG
>JAFAKL010000290.1 GCA_019235445.1 Verrucomicrobiota bacterium
ATGTTCATTCCGCTGACAAACATGTGGTGGCCCCAGACAATGAAACCCAGGACTCCGATCGCCACCATAGCGTAGACCATCGCTTTGTAGCCAAAGATCGGCTTACGAGCGTTGACCGCCAGAATCTCGGAAACCAGACCCATAGCCGGAAGAATCATGATATAAACTTCTGGATGGCCGAAGAACCAAAAAAGATGCTGCCAGAGCAGCGGCTGTCCGTAGTTGCTCGCCGAAAAAAAGCTGGTGCCAAAGTTTAAATCGCAAAACAGCATGGCTGCCGCCGCCGAGAGAACCGGGACCGCAAGCAGAAGCAGAATAGCCGTGATGAAGAGCGCCCAGACCGGCAGCGGCAACCGGAACATCTTCATTCCAGGTGCGCGCATATTGATGACGGTTGTGATGTAATTCGTAGCTCCTGCGATTGAAGCAAGCCCATTAAGGAAGAGCCCAACACACCATAGACTCTGGCCCGCTTGCGTACCGTTGTATTGAGCATGCGCTGACAACGGAGCGTAAGAGGTCCATCCGCCAGCTGGGAAACCGGCGGGAACAAAGAAGCTCGACAGCAACACGATGCCCGAGAGAAGGAAGAGCCAATAAGACAAGGCGTTAAAGAATGGGAAAGCCATGTCTGGGGCTCCGATCTTGAGGGGAATCAAGAAGTTTCCGAACACACCGATCAAAAAGGGCATGATGACCAGAAACACCATTACTGTGGCGTGCATTGTGACCAGCCCGTTGTATCCTCCGGGCTGAATCGCTCCTCCGGAAGTCACTAGCCAACTCGGCAGCAGCGTCCCGATGAACGGAACCGGAGCACTCGGGAACGCCAGCTGAAAGCGTACCCCCATGGCAAGCAAACCTCCGACCAGCAAAAAAAACATGGTCGTAAAAAGATACTGCAGCGCTATTGTCTTGTGGTCTTCCGACAAGATATCTTTCCGGAAGAAACTTAACTCCGGATTATGCGCATGCGACGCATGGATCTCTTCCGGAACGGTGTGAGCGAATGTTTCTGCCATAAAACTTCTTACGACTATTTGCTTTGTGCCGACGCGTTTGTTGAAGAAGGAGCAGAGCCGGCGATTTTCTGTTTATACCATTTGTCGAATTCCTCCTGGGAGACAACTTCGATCGGCGCCTTCATATTATAATGCCCGGAACCACACAGTTGACTACACGCCAGCTCGTAGCTTCCCACCTTGTTCGGAATAAACCAGACCCAGTCAATTGTCCGCCCAGGGACCGCATCCTGATAGATACGAAACTGCGGAATATAAAAGCCGTGGATAACGTCTCTCGACGTAAGAAGGATCCGCACCCCTTTATCGACTGGAAGCTCGAGTACCCCGGACTGGAAGTCCTCCTTGGTGACGGGATCCGTCCGATCGTTTCCGAACACATTGTCAGGGCTGATCAGTTTGACGTCCGACCGGCCCAGCTTTCCGCTCGGCCCCGGATACTGAAAAGAGAAGCCAAACTGATAAGCATTAACTGCAACCTGCATGGTACCCGGTGGAGGTTCTTTGTGGATGACGTCCAACCAAAGGTGGTTGCTGTAGCCCCACAGCCCGATAAAAATAGCGGTCGGTATCGCTGTCCAAACCAGTTCCAGGCGATTGTCGCCATGGCTATAGGTGGCACGCATTCCCTTTTTCGCACGGTACTTGATCAAAAAGTAAACGTAGACGACCTGGGTCAAAAGGAAAACCGCCCCGGTGAGGTAGTAAATGAAATAGGTGAGCTGATCAATCTGCTCCCCTCCCTTGCTCGCCACGTCCGGCATCCACCAGAGACCGGAAGTCCGCTGCGCGGCATCAGCCGGCACCCCGAGCGCGACGAACACCCCAGCCAGCAAGGCAATCATTCGGATTTTTCTGGAAAGAAACTGGTTCATACACGGATCATAGAAAGAATACCTGGGAGCGCGTTCTTGTCATGGGACTTTACTCAAGGAGCATTTGCGGGAGTCCCCGATGGAGCCGGCGGCTGCGACTGGGTCGCAGGTTGGGCGGGCGTCTGGGAATTGGTAGCCGGCGGCTGACCGCCAGCTGCGGGCGTCCCGGGCTTCGGCTGACCCGCGGGCGGAGCTCCTCCGGCAAGATTTTTCGGCGGCAATTTTTCTATTTCCGGCCAGGTCCATTGTTCTTTCCGGTCTTTGAACTCGGCTCGCATTTGTTTGACCATATCCGCGGTAATCGGAGGTGCGTTATTGCCCCAGTCGGATCGTACGTAGGTCAAAATCGCGGCGAACTGCGCATCAGTGTATTGAGCCTCCCAAGCCTGCATCGCATTGTTGAACGGTTTGCTCTCAACCACCACCGGTCCCTGAAGTCCTTTGAGCACAATGGCGATCAGATGATTCGTCGCCTCTCCCAGTTCCACTTCAGAGCCGGCCAGGGGAGGATACTGCCCAGGAACACCTTGGCCGTTCGCCTGATGGCAGGTGATACAGTTCGCGGAAAAAAGAGCCTTTCCCACCACCTTCGGATCGGGCGGTGCTTGGGCGCCTCCTTGGACGCCAAACTTCGGCGCAAAATCAAAGACGTCGCCCTGGAATCCGCCGCTGAATGAAAACAAATAAGCGCCGGCCCAGAAAATACCGAGCCCGATCAACCCAACCAGCCAAACTGGGACCGGCCCTTTCGCCGGCTCCGGAACTTCCTGGGCCGCTCCTGGAGTTTCATTGGCGGAGGACCGGTCGCCTTCGAACTGTTGGTATTCTTCGCCAGGCCTCTGTCCGGCCTGTTCGATCTGATGTTCGTGCGTTGAACTCATTCTGTTGCTTCAGGAGCTTCCGGCAAAGGATAGTTCTTTTTCAGCGAGAGCAGATACGCCACCAGCGCCTTGCCTTCGGCCGTGGGGACAACTTCGTAACCTGAAGGCGGCACGTATGCGCCCTCCAACTTAAGAGCGTCAACGGAGGGTTGACCCTGAATCTCTCGCGTCTGGAAAAGCCATTTGTAGGCCGGCATCGCCACTTCGCTGCTCAAAGATCGTGGGCTGTACAGGATCCGGTAAAACCATTGTGGATCTGTCTGGCGAACGCCTACGTTGGTCAGGTCCGCACCGAGCCTCGAGGTCCCCAAAAAAACGTTCTGATCGTACATGTAATCCCTGGCCACGGTGCGCCGGGTACCCCACTGGCGGCCAATGTCATTCCCCTCCTTTTCCTCCCGGATGTACTGGCTGTGGCAATAGAAACAACCGTTCGCCGCATACACTCTGGCCCCCTGGGCCGCCGTTCCAGGCATTCCCTGCGGAGCCAGGGCGCCTGTGGCCTCGTCTTTGCTTTGCCGCAAGCCGGCGAAGGTCAGGTAAGGGTAAGCCACCAGACCAAGCCAGGAAACCCCGAAAAGCAAGAAGATGCCAAAGAAAAGCCCGGTTAATCTGTTCACGCCACGCTCACCTCTGGCTCAGTACTCTCCGAAGCCTCCTTGAACCGTTCAACTGCAGTCCGCCGGTGTCTGACAGGGGCCGAGATCAGGAGGATCAAGGCGAACGAAATCGCAAAACTTAGATTCGCGACCACCAGCAAAAGGGCTGCGAAATTCTGAATGGCCAGAAATGGTTCAAGCAGATCGTTCACGGCGATCATTGGGATCTGCGGATCTTCCAAGCCGAAGCCTTGAATCAGGCCGCCGATTGTAAGCGCAGCAAACGATAGCCAGAGTCCGGTGACGGCCAACCAGAAATGCGTTTCAATCAGCTTGTGAAAAAGCCACAGCCGGTTCAGCAGCCTGGGCACGATATAATAGAGGGCTCCGAAAAGGATCATGCTGTAGAAGCCAAACAAGCCAAGTTGACTGTTACTCTCGGGAACCAGCGTGAATTGAGTAAACTGAGCGATCGACCGAGCCGAAAGAATGCTCCCTTCAAAAGCGTACGCTGTATAAATGAACGCCCCAGTCACGACAAAACGGAGGGCAAAATTCTCGCTCAAACCGCTGAAATCGCCTTTCATCGTGAGGTGAAAATTGGCTGCGGCGGCCAAGACGGGAACTAACATCAGCACCTTTGCCACAATGCTGGCCGTAATCATCCAGGCAGGAAGCGGTCCGCCGATCAGATGGGTCATGCCCGTCCACCCGCCGAACAGCGCCAGGCCCCAGAAACCCAGGAGTGCGAGTTTGTCACTGTAAATCGGCCGTCTAACAATTTGTGGAATCAGGTAATAAGCTGTAGCCAGGGCGATCGGGGTAAACCAGAGATCGACTAAACTGCCTGCGTACCACCAATTAACGGCCGGCTGTGCAGCCCCGGGAGCCGGAACGATATCAAGCACGAGATATGCAGTAGCATACATCCAGGCAAACCACAGAAACGCCCCCAGGAGATACCACTGGGAAATATAGGTCGATCCGGGTGTCCTGTTCCAAAGGATAACGAGCGCCCAAAGACTCACCATGATCAGCCCGAAAAAGAGGATGAAAGCCGATTGGGGCGGAAACTCCAGCAACTCTCTGCCGGTGGTTGCGCCGGAGAGGATGGAGAGAACGCCGGTTAACATCCCGATGTTCCAGAGAACGGCTGCGACGCTGGGAAACAGCGGACTGCGAAAGGTCACACCGTTGAAACGCGACAGTAACCAGATCCCTGTGCCGATCCCGGCGCACGTTGCCCATCCGTAAACGTAGCAGTTTAGAAAAGCTGGATAAGCACGGCCGAAACTCAACCAGGCCACGCCCGGAAATGTCCACCAGACGTCTGGGGAAAAGAGCTGAGAAGAGCTCAACAGATAAAACAAGGAGCCAATGACCAGCCAGAACACAGCCGACCCAAAGAAAATCAACACTGGAACCCGGATCGCTCGATCGACCCCCGAGAGATCACGGTGATCTGCCCGGGATGCGGGTCGAAGTTCCGCCTCTGAAATAACGGTTTCTTTCATCTCTTCAAAAATGATTTTGGGATGTATCCAATGGGTTACGGGCTCTCATTTCTGACCTGCCGGCTTTTGACCGTACGGAGACGGAGCGGGAGTTGCTTGGGGCGGTGGGACGGGAGGATTCACCGGCCCGGCCGGATGCGGCTTATTGGCCTGTAACTGCGCTAAAGCCAGGTCCATCGCCCGATCGATCGGAATCCCGACCACGCCCTTACTCCTGTCGATCCAGCGGTATTGCGTCAGAACTTTCTGGTTGTCGCTATTCAGATCAGCAAGATTTTTCAAGCGTGCCTGCGCATGTACTTCCTCTACATTCGGGATGCTTTGTCCCTGCGCGACCAGAAAAAAAGCAAAGCCGGCAAACAAAAGGACCATCACCAGGCCAGTGATGACCATGGTCCCTAACCCGTTTTCTTTGATTTTATGCTCACTCATGTGGCTAGTTGCTCAATTTGACGGATTCAAGCAAACGCGGGTCCCGCGCGGGAAAGAGCGAAGCGCCGCCGAGACGGAGGAGAAAAATGAACGCCAGGAGACATCCGATCGAAACCAGCGAAAGCACATCCATGATGCTCAGCTCAAATCCTGTTTGATGCAAAAACGGCATGATGGTGACGTATGTATCCAGAATGTGCATCGCGAGCACCCATAACGCGATCGCACCCAGAAATTTTGGGTTTCTTTTGGTGTATTGAAACAGCAGATAAAAGAAAGGCAGGAAAAACCGGCCAATGACCAAAAAGGTGTTCAGCGAGTTCCAGGACTCAACGTTCCGGCGCAGAAACCACTCTGTTTCCTCCGGAATATTTGCGTACCACATGAGCATGTATTGCGAAAAGCCGATGTATCCCCAAAAGATGGTGAAAACGAAAAGCAGCTTTCCCATGATGTGGTAGTGCTCTTCGTTCACATACCATAGGTAACCGGCATTCTTGAGTCCGATCACCACCAGGATGATCATTGACATCCCTGCGCCGGCCGCTCCGGCGAAGATGTACACACCCCACATCGTGGATGCCCACCGATAGTCGGGCGAAGAGAACCAATCAAAAGCAAGCAGCGTTGTGCAGGCGGCAAAAAGGAGGATTCCTGGAAACGAGACCCCGCGCATCTGAGTTGACCACCTGGGATCACCATCGCTGTCTTGACGAACCGAGGTCCGCCGGAAATAGAGGGCCGCAAAGCTGAAGTACGCGAAATAGAGAACCGCTCGTACCCAGAAGAAGGGGACAATCAGCGGCCCGAAACGCAGTTCAAAATAGGAGAGTTTGTCTCGTAAATGCGGATCGAGCACCGCGAAGTTTTTTTCGGCGATCCAACTCCAGATATCCCGGCGGACAAAAAAGATGGGCAAAAAAAACAACACCATCCAGGGCAGCAGACTGGCTAGATTTTCCATTTGGCGCCGGACGACAACGCCCCAACCCGAATCCGTGGCGTGGTGGACGATAATCCAGAAATAACAACCGATTAAAATGGTGAAAAAGAAGAGGAAGGCGAACAACCAGGAGAACGCGAACTGCTTGCGCAACCCGCTCCCAGAATGCGCGGCGAAACCGACAGTGAGCGTGATCAACAGGCAGGTACCACCAACTCCCAAGAGCGCCAGCAATATTCTGTTGGCATTTCGGCTCTCAAAGACTTCAGGTCTTGGCACTAGGGGTTCGTGGCTCATCGCTGTGCTTGCTTTATCTCAGTATTTGCAGGTTGCGCCGGGGATGCATTCGGCTGGGGCGTATTCTCTGGTTTACCTTCATTTTCAAGGGCAGCCCTCTGGTCCTCGGGAACATCCTCTACGCGCGCATACTGGCTCCTTTGCAGAGCGCGGATGTAGGCAATGATCGCCCAGCGATCTTTGACGGTAACCTTATCGCCGTAAGCCATCATCGTATTATAACCATGCGTGATGGTATTAAATATCTGCCCGTCGGCCATCTGGCGGTACTTGTCCTGATGATAATTTGCGATCCCAAGCAGGCCATATTTCGAGGTAATTCCATTCCCCTGGCCGGTTGCGCCATGGCACACTGCGCAGTTGATCGTGAATTCTTTTTGCCCGCGCCGGAGTAGTTGCGCAGTCACCGGCAACGGCAGCCCGGTGCCCCACTGGTCGCCCATTTTGCCGGTATTGAGATAGTCTGTTCCGGCAGAATATTCACCCAGCGGGCAATCGATATCGTCTTTGGGAACCTCGGAGTTCTGCATTGGATGGCCGGGAATGTCATATCCCATCGGTATCGTGTCATCGATAGGCGGACGAGCCGCCCGGCCATCGGCAAAAAATGAACTGGGCTTCTGGTATTTCACTTTGT
>JAFAKL010000327.1 GCA_019235445.1 Verrucomicrobiota bacterium
TCATCACCGCGTCAGACGATCCCAGAAACCTGAGAAAACCAGCCCTTCAACAGAACCCGCCGAGTCTCCCGTACTCGGTTCGTCTTCACATGGCGCCTCCGCCGCTCCGCGGGTAGTCGTTCTGCCGGCGATTTCGCCCACTGCAGAAGCAAATTCCGCAGCAGTGAACCCGGGCCCGGGGGTAGTCAATTCGGCCCAGACGCCAGAGGCTGTTAAGCCCACGCCCTCCCCCGAACTCGGACCGGTCCTGCGTTCTCTCACCGAACCGACTCCAGGGAGCAGTCCCGGCGTCGTTCCGTCCGCGGCACCCGGAGCCGGGAAAACCACGGCAAATTGACCGGCCGGCAAAGCACAGCCGTCGGCTTCGTCTCGGTGGGAGGCAGACCGTTGGCTTCAAACAACGGATCGCCTGAGCCGATTGTCTTCGCACTAAGGCCTGGAAATTTGGATTCGAGCGGCTACAATCTGACAAATCGACATTTCCTGTGGGTTCGTTTATACTCGATTCAATCCTGACAGGTTACCTTCGACACAGCCCAAAATCCCCCCACAGCATTCTCACGTTCCCCTTACGCAGGGAACCTTTTGAAGCCCTACCCATGAAATACTTAAGCAAAATTATATTCGCGACGACTCTTAGTCTGTCGTTCCTCGCACTGGATCCTACCCAAGCAGCGGAAAAGCAGTTAACTATTCTGGTCGCAATCCCCGACCTCGCATTTCCGTTTTTCGTGCATATGGCAGATCAGATCAAAGACGAGGCAAAGAAGATCGGTGGCATCGAACTCATCGTATCCGATGGCCAGCGCAGCTCTCCCAAGGAGACCGCGGATATTGAGGCAGCCATTACCAAAGGGGTCGACGGCATGGTGGTCGATCCGAACGACGTCGATGCTCTGGCACCTGCCATCCAGGAAGCAGTCGACGCCAAGATTCCGGTCGTCACGATCGACCGGCGCGTCGACAAGGTCCCCGGCATCCTCGCGCATGTCGGCGCCGATAACGTGAAAGGCGGCGAAGCGCAAGGCCAGCTGATCGAGAAGCTGTTTCCAAACGGTGCTACCCTCATGAACCTTCAAGGCCAATCGGGCGCGAGCCCCGCCATCGACCGCAACAAGGGATTGCACAATGTCATCGATCAGGCCAAGGACAAATACAAGATCGTCTTCGAAGACACGGCCGGCTTCGATCGATCCAAAGGCCTGGCTATGACTGAGTCGGCCCTCGCCGGCATGTCGACGCCTCCGGATGTCATCGTTGCCGCAAATGACGACATGGCACTTGGTGCGTTGGAGGCTTTGAAGGCCCGCAACCTGATTGGGAAAGTCAAGCTGATCGGCTTCGACGCCTTACCCGAGGCCCTTGGTCAGATCCGAGCAGGCAATATGACCGCCACCATTGAGCAAATGCCCGGTGGCCAGGTACGCGGAGCCCTCCAGACCCTGGTAGCATTTCTTCGTGAGGGCAAAAAGCCGGCCGAGAAAGTGATGCTGCTCACTCCGATCGCGATCACCAAGGACAATCTGAATCAGGCGGAGCGATTGGATGAGGTGAAATAAACTTCTGCTTTCGGGTGCGGAGCGGCACATTTGGTCGCAAAACTTGGCGCAGTCGGACGAGATCAGCCTGCGCCACGCTTGTCTGCCATGCTCTATCCCTGTTCGCGGCATTTCTATGGCAGAACCGCTCCTGCGCATGACTCGGATCGGCAAGCGATTTCCTGGCGTCCAGGCGCTTGACGACGCGGGATTGGAAGTACTTCCCGGCGAGATCCACGCCCTGCTCGGCGAGAATGGAGCCGGTAAGTCGACGCTGATCAAAATTCTCTCCGGGGCTCAGCAACCGGACAGCGGTACGATTGAATTCGGCGGACAGAAGGTGACCATGGGCACGCCGCATGACGCGCAGCGCCTCGGCATTGTCACCATTTACCAGGAATTCACCTTGGCACCAAACATGACCATCGCCGAAAACGTCTTTATCGGGCGCGAACCCGGCCCCGGCGTTTTCGTGAACTGGCGAAAAATGGCGGCAGAAACGCTCGCGATTACCGCGCGGCTCGGTCTCCCGCTGCGGCCAATGTCCATCGTTCGCGAGTTGCGGGTGGCCGAGCAGCAGATGGTTGAGATCGCGCGAGCCCTCTCGATGAAGTCGCGGCTGATCGTCATGGATGAGCCTACCTCGGCGCTCTCTTCGAACGAAGTCGAGAAGCTTTTTCGCATCGTACGTGACCTTAAGTCACAGGGGCTCAGCATTGTTTTCGTCACCCACCGCCTGGAAGAGGTAATGCAGATCTGCGACCGCTACACCGTGCTTCGCGACGGACGCCTGATCGGCAGCGGCCAGATCGCCGACGCGACGATTGATGGCATTATCCGGCAGATCGTTGGCCGCCAGGTCACTGCGCTTTTTGCCCATCGCGAGAGGACAGCCGCCGGCGACGTCGTGCTCAGGATTGAGGGCCTGAGTCGTCGGGGGAACGCCCAAGACCAGAATGCGACCGTCCTTGCCGATGTCAGCCTGGAAGTCCGCCGGGGCGAGATTCTTGGCATCGCCGGACTGGTCGGCGCCGGCCGGACCGAGATGGCACGAGCGGTGTTCGGCGCGGACCCGTTCGATTCCGGTCGCGTCCTCGTCGAAGGCCGGGAGGTCCCTATTCACTCGCCCCAGGACGCCATCCGCTACGGGATCGGCTTGGTCCCGGAAGACCGCAAGCAGCAGGCGTTATTCCTCGCACTCGCCGTACGCACCAATCTCAGCATGGCCTCGCACGCCCTGATCACGCGCTGGGGCGTTTTAATCGACGAAGCAGCGGAGCGCGCCATCGTCGAAGAATATCGAAAGAAGCTTAACATCCGCATGTCGAGCCCGGAGCAGTTGATCGCGAGTCTCTCAGGAGGCAATCAGCAGAAGGTCACGCTCGCCCGCTGGCTGGCGCTGGGTCCGAAGGTGCTTATTGTCGATGAGCCGACGCGCGGAATCGATATAGGCGCGAAGGTGGAAGTCCACCATCTCCTCTTCGAACTGGCCAGGTCGGGGATCGCGGTGATCGCGATCTCCTCAGAACTGCCGGAGGTGCTCGCCATCAGCGATCGCATCCTCACGATGCGCGAAGGTCGCGTCACGGGGGAGATCAAAAGCGAAGATGCGAATGAGGAGATCGTGATGTCGATGATGACGCTGAGCGCGAGTGCGGCCTGATGTCCAACCCGGGAAGAAAACGATGACCACAGACATCCACTCGGAAACACAGCCCGCGGTCAGAATCGACGTCATCGGTCACCTGGCTCGATTCGCGCCGCTCATTTTCCTGATCGTGCTGATGGCCGGCTTTGCCATCAGTCAGCCCCGCTTTCTCACGCCCCTTAACCTCTTCAATGTCTTACGCCAGGTCTCGATCTACGGTCTGCTCGCAGTCGGCATGACATTCGTCATCCTGACCGCTGGTATTGACCTCTCCGTCGGCTCGCTGGTTGCCTTTGCCGGATTGGTCGCGGCAGCGGTGTCGAAGGGCGGCCTCTCCAATCGCTTTGCCGTCGGAGCAGGCCAGGAGGCGGCAAGCCACAGCTGGTATCTCGCTGCCCTCGCCGCGATCGGCGTCGGACTGATCGGAGGGTTCATCCAGGGCTTTGCCATCACAAGATTGAAGGTGCCGCCCTTCGTCGTCACACTGGGCGGAATGTCTGCCTTCCGGGGCGCTGCACTTCTTTTCGCGGCAGGCGGCCCAATCAGCGGTTTCGAGCCGGGGTTTGTCTGGATGGGACAGGGTCGCATTTTCGGCCAGGTGCCGGTCCCGGTCCTTATTTTCCTCTCTTTTGCGGTGCTTGCCCACATCGTGCTCCGCTACACCCGTTACGGACGCCAGGTTTATGCCGTGGGCGGCAATCCGGAAGCAGCGCGGCTGTCAGGGCTGAACGTGCGCGCCGTAACCACCAGCGTTTATGTCATTATGGGCTTCTTCGCCGGGCTGGGCTCCTTCGTGTTAGCGGCGCGACTAGACTCAGCCGAGGCAGTCGCAGGGACAGGGTACGAACTCACCGTCATCGCCTCCGTGGTCATCGGCGGTACCAGCCTGTTTGGCGGCGTCGGCACCATCTTCGGCACCGTAATCGGCACCATCCTCATCGGGGTCCTGCTCAACGGACTCGTGCTTATGAACGTCTCTGCCTACATCCAGCAGATCATTATCGGCATCATCATCGTACTTGCTGTCGCCTTCGATACCTTCGCCAAATCGCGTCGACGCACGTCCTGATTTCCGAGGTGAACTACGGAACGGCCTACAACCAAGATCTCCGGTCGGTTCGCCGCAAAATTCAATGGATCCTGCCAGGAACCTTTTAGTTTCCAATGGTTTTAGGGCTGTGCAGGCAACCAGCCCGCCGTAACCAGACGAATACCTCGGAACTCAGACAACTTTTATTGATATGACGCGCCTAACGATATCCGAAGATCCGGGAGAGGAATTCACCGTTCGGGGACATAACACTGTCCTTGATGCCGACGATGACGAGGTTGTGTTTTATAGCGATGTTAAGGAAGTGAAGGTCGTACCGGAACGCGAGAGTTTCACCATTCAAGTACTGACGCCTGCCTTCGCAGTGGAAATGGATTTCTCCGACGCAGACTCGGTTCGCGACGCGCTGGTGCAATTCGAAGCCAAAAAGGTACTAGAAGTCGATTTTGGCACGCCAAACTCGGTGAGAATCACGCCTTCGACTTCGGAAATGACCGAGGCATAGGAAGCGATTCTGCGGCTCAAAGGGCCCCACACGCGCTGAAAGCGCGTGACTGGAGTTTGGACATTTCGAAAACGATTTTCAGGCCTAGGTGCCTCTCCGGAGAAGGTACCCCCGGAGGGACCCTGGCCCTGAACCGGAGTCAAACCCAATAAGCGCCAACTTAACTAACTTAAGGAGAATCCTACCACGAAAGAGCGTATCCTGTCCCGGAGGGACCAAACGAAAGTAGCCTGCACGAAGTGCCTGGAAACAAGAGAAAAGTGGAACCCGTCCCGGAGGGACGGTGATGTGCTGACTAATCCCAGAGATATTTCCCGAGCGAAGGAGAATGACACATTTGGAGGAAACCTAGATCAACCGTCCCTACAGGACGAGACGCGTCTTTTTTCTTTTTCCAGGC
>JAFAKL010000346.1 GCA_019235445.1 Verrucomicrobiota bacterium
GCGAAAAACGGACAAAGGTCTGCCACGTTATGATGATGCCGGCGAGTCCGACGTTTTTATTCTTTCCAATGCCGAGGATCTGATGCCGGTCCTGATCCAAGACGGCAATCAATGGCGACCGATCTCCGTGCCGGACATAACGGTCAATGGCCAGAGGTATTCCATAAAACGCTACCGCCCGCGGATCGAAGGGCTATTCGCGCGAATTGAACGTTGGCAACGGCGCTCCGATGGCGATACGCACTGGCGCGCGGTCACCAAGGATAACGTGACTAGCGTCTACGGCCAAAATCCAAAGTGCCGCATCGTAGACCCGGCCGATGCGTCTCGCGTTTTCAGATGGCTGCTGGAAACGACGTTCGATCCTAAAGGCAACGTCATCTTTTACGAGTACAAACCCGAAGATGCGACCGGGATCAACCCGGCGGCGGCGAACGAACGTAATCGGCAGAACGGCGGCGCGCCGTTCACCAATCTTTATATCAAACGCGTTCTTTACGGGACGCAAACCCCCTATCAGCGCGAAGAAGACCTTTCCAAGCGAGCTGATTGGCTCTTTGAAGTTGTCTTTGACTACGGGGAACATGACCCGGTCAATCCCACCCGGGCCGAAGATCCTGCGCGCAAATGGAATACGCGCGCCGACCCTTTTTCCAGCTTCCGTTCTACCTTTGATATTCGCACTTACCGGCTATGCCAGCGCGTATTGATGTTTCACCATTTCCCCCCAGTGATAAATGGAGAATCAGGGTATGATGGGCTGGTCCGTTCCACCGACTTTGGGTACGATCAGCAAGACTCGCAATCGCAACTGATTGGGAATCCCATCGCCACCAAGCTTGTTTCCGTCACCCAAACGGGATACAATTGGGGCGCCACTGGTAAGTCTTACGTCAGCAAATCTTTTCCACCTCTCGAATTCACTTATTCGGAAGCGGAAATCGATGCGACGGTGCGAACCGTCGAACCCGGAAGTTTGGAAAATCTTCCGGCCGGCGCCGATGGCTCGAACTACCGCTGGTTGGATGTCGACGGCGAAGGCTTGACGGGAATTCTGACTGAGCAAGCCGGGGCCATCTTCTATAAGCGTAATGATAGCCCGATTAACACCGTTACCGAAAACGGCACGGTCCAAACCCTGCCACGGTTTGCGCCGGATGAACTACTCGGCCTCCAGCCAGGGCAGATCTACGCGAGCGCCAAAGCGCAGTTCATGGATCTGGCTGCCGATGGGCATCAGGATATGGTCGATCTCGAAGGTCCGGTACGCGGCTACTATGAACGGACCGATCTTCCAGGTTGGGAGAGCTTCCGAGCGTTCGAGAGTTTTCCGGATCTGGATACTCGTGATCCCAATCTCAGGTTCGTTGATGTAGATGGCGATGGACTGGCCGACATTCTCGTTTCCGAGGACGAGGTTATGTCCTGGTATCCGTCCTTGGGTCAAAGCGGGTTTGGGCCGCGGCAATATGCCAGGAAACCGCTGGAGGAGGAACAAGGTCCGGCGCTGGTTTTCAACGACCCGTCGCAATCCATCTTCCTGGCGGACATGAGTGGGGATGGACTAACAGACATCGTCCGCATTCGAAACGGAGAGGTCTGTTATTGGCCTAATCTCGGTTATGGCCGGTTCGGTGCCAAGGTCGCCATGGACGGTTCCCCTTGCTTCGACGTGCCTGAGCGCTTTGACCCACGTCGGATCCGGCTTGGCGATATCGACGGCTCCGGCACCACTGACCTTCTCTACCTGGGTGCGGACAATGTCGCGATCTACTTTAACCAGTCCGGCAACAGTCTGGCCAAACAAGAACTTTTGCCCGGCGGCTTCCCCGCCACAAGCAATCTCACCTCGATCAGTCTTCTGGATTTGCTCGGTAGTGGCACTGCCTGTCTGGTTTGGTCCTCACCGCTCGCCTCCGACACCGGGCGGCAGATGCAGTATGTGGACTTGATGAGCGGGCAGAAGCCGCATCTGCTCATTGGGGCCAAAAATAATCTTGGCGCTGAGACGCGCATTCAGTACGCGCCTTC
>JAFAKL010000348.1 GCA_019235445.1 Verrucomicrobiota bacterium
TGAACCAAAAGAATTTCAGTTCCTGATCTCCAAGCGCTGGACGCTCCCGGCAAACCCCACGCTGGCAATCAAAAAGTCAAACATAATGTTGGCTGGCAAAAGTTCCGTCTGGAGCGTCACCCTGCCATCACGCGCATCGGCTTGGCTGAGGTCAAAAACAATTCGATATCGCGTTCCAGGCTTTTGACGACTGCGTCCCACGTACTCTTCGCTGCGAGGTGGAGACTTCGCACGATTTTGTCCCGATCTGGGTCATCTGCGGCCCGCTTGCAATGCGCACAGAATTCTTCGTGCGACCACCCGATCTCGAGCGCCTCACTGAACTGCAAGACGACATCCTCGATCGGTGTGGTAACCACTGGCCGGCCCGTGGCCATGTATTCAAGCACCTTGGTAGGATTGACGTATTCGGTGGCCTCGTTCAACGCAAAAGGCACCAGGCAGACATCGAAAGCGGCTGCATACCGGGGCAGGTCCTTGTAGTCCCGACCACCCAAAAAGTGCAGGTTGGCCCTTTTGGGAAACTCAGAGGGGTCGACCTTAGTCCATGGTCCGACCAAAACAACGCTTCCACCTGCATTATCATCGGCCAAGCGCCTCAAGAGCTCGTAATCCATGCGTTCGTCTACCACTCCAAAAAACCCGTAAATCGGTCGTGGAAACTGCGCCATCTCGGGCGGAAGATCGATGGTCTCATCCTGAGCGCGGCCGAAATGTTCAATGTCCACGCCGCACCCGTAAAAGTGGGTGTTAGCGTTCTGTTTCCTTTTTTCAACTTCGATTTTGGGACCGCCGGCAAAAACCACATCGGCGACCCGGAGCAACTCGCGCTCGCGATTCACGAGCTCCTTGGGTGCGCCGCGAAACTGACTTAGTTGGTCCATGCAATCGTAAACGATGCAGCGCTCATTCATCTTGCCTGCAAAGGCCGTGACGGCCATGGGGTCGTAAAACCATTGCACCGGGTCTTCAAATCGGGACCCCAGCGGACCGGCCAAAACTTCCTTTACCAGCCGCCGGCGCTCGTCGTCCACCCAGGACCCGTCAAACCATTTCGCGCCAGGCATGGCCATGCGCAGCACTATGACGTTTGGGAATTCAGGCACCTCCCGAATTTCGTAACGGGCCTTTTCGATCGCGGGATCCGGGACCGGTCCCTCCACAAACAAAATCGGATGACGGATCGAGAGCCGGGAAAGAAATTGCTGGGGTCTCTGCCATACCCAATTCCAGGCCAAATGGGAATGAACAATGATTGGGTAGTCAGGGTTAACTAACAAGCGGCTCATGTGTTTTTCCTCCTTGGTTTTCGGCGGTCCACGCATTTTTCGTTCGCTCAGGGGTTAGTCGCGCGTCAGAAAGAAACCTGAGCCGCTCCTAGGGGTTCTTACGGGTACTTGCCGACCAGGGAAACCGCGACGATCTCAATTTGATTAGGTCCGGTCGGCCGGATAAGTTTTAGGGGACGCTTGGAGTAGACGCAAACTTACGATCCTTCGGGAAAACCATGGAACAGACCGGTTCGCGGCCGCCCCAGCCTGGAGACGCCCTCTCGCAACCTTTCCGTTGGGCTGTCGGCGTGGAGGGCTCAATAATTCCCCACCTCAAGATCGATCAGTACCGCTGGACGCAGCACGACCGCTTCTGGAGGCAGGACTTCGAAATTGCGGCGTTGTCCTTGAACTGCCGTTGGTTGCGGTACTCCGTCCCTTGGTCGACCGTGCAGCCACAGCCAGGTACTTGGGATTGGTCTTGGTGTGATGATCGTTTCGAGGCGGCTGCGGCGCTTAGCATTCGCCTTATTGTCGATTTAGTGCACTTCGGCGTCCCGACGTGGCTTCCGGACGCCTTTGGCGATTTGCTGTTTCCAGACGCCCTGGAAAATTTCGCGCGCGAATTCGGACGCCGTTATCGCGGCCACCCAGCTCTCGCAAGCATCTGTCCCATCAACGAGCCCCTGACAACGGCGTTTTTCGCCGGTGATGCAGGCCTCTGGCCTCCGCACGGCATAGGATTGCAAAACTACATGGTGATCGTGTCGCGCCTCGGGCAAGCACTTTCGCGTGCGATTAAAGCGCTTCGGGAAACGATGAGCGAGACGGAGATTATTCTGTGCGATTCACTGGAAGTCGCTAAGACCGATGAACCTGACTCCAGCGAGAAGACTAGCCTGCATCTCACAGAGTCGCTCGGCGCGGATGTCGCGCGCAGAATGGAGCGCCGTCACCTTGTGATGGATCTCGTGCTAGGGAGAGTCGACGCCAGGCATCCGCTCCATCCCTGGCTCCTCCAGCACGGGTTCCCTATCTTTGATCTGAATTGGTTCGTGCGGCATCCACAACGCATCGATGTCGTGGGCTTAGACTATTATTATCATACGGAAGTCGAACTGTTTACCAGCCCTGAAGGGTATTATCGACAACGGCCCGCGAGAAAACCTTACGGACTCTATTTAGCCGCCCAGGCTTACTGGCATCGATATCGTTTGCCTTTCATGGTCACTGAAACCAGCGCCGCAGGCGCAGATTCCGCAAAACTGGCCTGGCTCCAAAAGTGCGTTAAAGATGTGCGCAGGTTGCGTGCTGACGGATTTCCCTGCATCGGTTTCACCTGGTGGCCTCTCTTTGATCACATCGACTGGGACGGCGCGATGCTGCACCAGACGGCCCATATCCACCCCGTCGGGATCTACTCGTTACGACGGACCGAACGGGGCGAACTTATGAGAGAACCCACGGCGCTGGCGGATCGTTATCGCGCCATAATCGAGCAGGGAGACGCCGCCGTCGGACCGGTCGTGACCAGGCGTGCGGGAATCAACATTGAAAAACGTGTTCTTAAAAATCAACTTCAACGCCGGCCCACCCAGCGGCCACTCGTGATCTACAGTCCGGTGCTTTGGGACGTTTTTCGAGGCCGGCCTCACCATCTCGCGCAAGAGCTTGCGACGGATCGCCGGGTGCTTTTTGTTGAACCACTGGTGCCGCGCTATGGTGCGGATGCAGAAGCCCGAAGCACCTTCCCGATGGAAGAGCGCCCTTTTTTGAGGGTTTTCCGGGGTGCTGCGACGCACCCTGCTTCACCGGAACAAGCGCTCGACTCGCTATTTGAGCAGTTGACGTCGGAATGTTCCAGGAACGGTTTTCCGCTCCAGGAGGCCATTCACTGGGCGCAACATCCGGCCATGGGAGTGCGGGCGAGGGAAGGGTCCTATGCAGCGCCTTTGGTGTTCGATGTGCTTGACAGCCATGGCTTCGAACTCGGAGGTGATGCCAGGCGACTTTGCGGGATTGCGGACAGGCTAGTCTTCCGCAGCCGAACTCAGGAGGAGCTGTTTGCCGGGTATGGGCGAGGCTTGAGTCATTTCATTCCCGACGGCGTGGACGCCCGGCACTTTCTGAAGGCCACCCGGTCCAGCACGCCGGTCCCGTACGACAGCCGGTTTATTCGCCGCCCGGTGCTGGCTTACATGGGCAGAATTGACGAGCGCCTGGACCTCAAGCTGCTCGAAAAGCTCGCGGAGGAGACGTCAGATTGGAGTGTCGTTATGGTGGGGCCAGTGTTTGGCATTCCGCCCGAGAGCCTCCCGCGTCTGGGGAATATTTATTGGCTGGGACCGAGGCGATACGAACACCTGCCCAACTATCTGCGTGCAGTAGACGCCTGCATTCTCCCGTTTCAGCGCACCGCCGAACTGGACGGCTACATGCCGGGCCAAGTGTATGAAATGCTTTGCGCCGGCCGCCCGGTGGTGGCTAGCCCGCTGCGCGAGCTTGCAGAGCGGAGCCTTGCCGGGGTGCACGTGGCCAGATCCCGTGCGGATTTCATCCGGGCGTGCCATCGGGCCGTCGCGCCGATGACGGCGGCAGCACGGCGCGAGATCATCCTTCAAGTGGTCAGTCGGACGTGGCGACGGGTGTCCGAGGCGATCCGCGACGTTCTGCTCCTTTAATCCCAGAAACGTCCTGACCAGCTGTTATCATTGAAAGATGATCGGCAATTCCAAACTGGCTTGGCACCAATTCAGTCACATTACTGACATGAACCCCTTTCGCGTCATCGCCGGCCTTTAGGGGAATGCGGTTCAAGTTTTCCTGCGTTTCAACGAGGAATCCTTGTGTCGAAACCGCCAAGAAGTCACCTTTCTTCACCTCGGTACCTGGCATATCGGCCCAAGTGACACGAATGTCGAACGGCCGGTTGTAAGACCGATGGCCGAGCCGTACGATCTTAGCATTTTCTAGTAGACGC
>JAFAKL010000495.1 GCA_019235445.1 Verrucomicrobiota bacterium
GTCGGCGGTCCCAATCCGAACGCGACTGCAGAAATTCATGCAGAGGATTTGCACGCGTTGGCTGACCAGCTTGGATTCGAGCGTTTCGGACTGGTCAGCGGCGACGTGGGGGCCTATGTCGCTCAAGCCTTCGCGCGGAAGTACCCAGAGCGATTAACCGGCCTCTTCTTTTTCTGTTGTCCATATCCTGGCCTGGGACGCCGCTACGGCGAGCCGGGTCACCTCGTCGAGGTTTGGTATCAGTACTTCAATCAACTACCTTGGGGGGCAAAGTTGGTGGGATCGTCGCGCGAGGCGTGCCGGATCTTCTTCAAGCACTTCCTCGATCACTGGTCAGGCGACAATCCGACGGTGTTCGCGGATGAACTCGAAACGTACGTCGACAACTTCATGAAGCCGGGAAACATTCAGGGTGGGTTTGATTGGTACGTCTCCTCGGCGCCGACCCGACGATTGTGGCTGGAGGAAAAGCTACCGCACGCGCCTAAAATCATGGTGCCGGCCCGACACCTCTGGGGCCGGCGCGACCCTCTTGTCAAACCGGAATGGAGCGACCGATTGGGCGAATACTTTACCGATTACAGCATCGATTTCGTTGACGCCGGCCACTTTGTCCACTACGAGCGTCCCGATCTTGCTGTGCCGGAGATCCTGCGCTTCTTCGCAGGACGCGCATTGTAGAGATGCTCTCAACAACGCAACTAGGGCTCGAGGGTAACCTTTACTGATGTCAATCCGGAAATGACAAGATCAATCCCTTTCTGAAATTCGGTGAGGGGAAGACGGTGAGTGACGATCTCGTCCATCGGTAAAAGCCCCTGCTCGATCATTTGAATGGCCACGGGATAACACCGCGGACCCAAGTGGGATCCATGAATATTTAACTCTTTGGTGTCCCCGATAACCGTCCAGTCGACAGTCACTTTTTCGCGCATCACGCTGAATTCGACAAAGGTTCCCAGCTTGCGAATCATCATCAGCCCTTGCTCGACAGCCGCCGGATGCCCTGTTGCTTCTATGTACACGTCGCATCCGTAGCCGTCGGTTAAGTCCAGAACCTTTTTTACCGCCTCTTCCTTCTTTGGATTGATACCGAGGTGGGCACCCGTGCGCTGGGCGACGACGAGCCGCTCATCGCTCAGATCAAGCGCGATAATCCGTGCGGCACCATTCATCCTGGCTGCGGCGACCATTCCCAACCCGAGTGGACCGCAACCAGCGATCACCACCGTGTCCTGAAATTTTATGTTTCCCCGCTCCACCGCATGGATCGAACAGGCGAGGGGCTCAATGAAAACTGCGTGATGCAAAGGAATGGATTTGGGAACCTTGTAGTTCAGGGCACCGGCAGGGAAAAGCATGTAATCGGCCCAGGCCCCGAAGGTCCGCTGACGAAACCCATAGATATCGTGGACCTGGCACATCCAATAGGCGCCCGACTTGCAGTATCGGCAATTCCAGCAAGGGACGATTTGTTCACTGATGGCGTGGTCCCCGATCTTGAGCCCGTACAATTCCGCGGCGCCGTCGCCCAGCCCGACGACTTCGCCCACGAATTCGTGACCCGGGGTTACGGGCGCCTGGCAATAGCCGACTCGTTGTTCATTACTCCAGAACATAGCGGCTCCCGTGTAGCACTTTATGTCGCTGGCACAGACTCCTGTGGACCGCACTTTGATCAATACTTCACCCGGCCCTGGCCGCGGAACCGACCGTTCTTCGAGACGGTAATCGTGAGGTCCGTGCGCCATTACGGCGGGCATCGATTTCGGCAATTTGTCGATCGTAGCACTCATGGGTTGGTAAGGTTGAGGCTAATTCAACAATCTAACAGGGATCGCGGAGCCCTCAGCATTAAAAAGGTAAATTTTGTCGGCAGGTAACTGAAGGACAACGCGTTCTCCACGACCCGGACCGCGCGATCCATGCAGTTTGACCATGATGAGCGGTATTTCCGGCGCGACCTCGACATGGAGATAGGTCTCGCCACCGAGATTTTCCACGATGTTGACGACCGCTTTCACTGTGCAGCCCGGCGGCCCGGGCTCCAGCTCGACATGCTCAGGTCTGATGCCGACCGTGAGTGCTTGATCAGTTTTCACCGCTTCTGCGACCAAAGGCAATTTCAGCGTTCCCAGACCACCGGAAACGAATAAGGTTTCGCCTCCAGCGGAACCGCTCCCTCGGCCCTCCAGGAAGTTCATCTGAGGCGATCCGATAAAGCCCGCAACAAATTTGTTGACCGGGCGTTCGTACAGATCCATCGGGGACCCGACCTGTTCAATGCAGCCATCCTGTAATACCACGATTTTATCGGCCATGGTCATCGCTTCGACCTGATCGTGGGTCACATAAACCACGGTATTCCGCGTTTCATAGTGGAGGTTTAATAGCTCGACGCGCATCCGCACCCGCAACTTTGCGTCCAGATTCGATAGAGGTTCATCGAAAAGAAAGAGCTTCGGCTGCTTCACGATGCAACGACCGATGGCCACTCGTTGGCGCTGACCCCCGGAAAGTTGTTTTGGCTTGCGATCAAGCATCGTTTCCAAATGCAGGAGAGTCGCTGCGCGCTCGACGCGTCTGCGGACATCTGCCTTGGAGAGTCCCTGCAACTGTAGCCCAAACGCAATATTGTCGAAAACGTTCAGATGCGGGAACAGAGCGTAGTTCTGGAAGACCATCGCAACGTTCCGTTTCGAAGGGTGGATGCCGGTGATATCCCGACCATCCAAGATGATTTTCCCGCTGGTCACCGTTTCCAGGCCGCAAATGGATCGCAGGAGCGTACTTTTCCCGCAGCCCGAAGGACCCACGAAGACAACGAATTCTTCTTTCTCGACCAGGAGATCGATGTTCTTCAACGCATGAAAGGAATCGTAATGTTTTTCGATCTGGATTAGTTCCAAGTAAGCCATTGAAAATTAACTGCGTAAGGTAGATTCGCTCTTATGGGGTTAATGGGAAGACGTGCCACGGTTCAAATTCTTAATGAATCGCTGCTGGAGATAGTTGCTCACTTTCCCAATATGTGCGCGCTGTTTTCGAACTTTTTTTCTCGGAAAAGTCCGCGCAGGGGATCCATTGCAGAGCCTAAGCGGACCCGTCAATCGATGCGCAGGCAAGAGTCAATCTCTCCGGCGCTAAAAGTCTTTTCTCCGACCCGCAGCATGGCAGAATCACGTTTGGCGGACAGGAAAAGATCTTCGCCCTCCAAAACCAGTTTGCCTCTAAGAATCATGCCGGAATGAAGCTCGACTTCGCACTGCTCGCCAAGGGGGAATCCCAGTTCCGCTCCCAGGTGGCGAATGCTCGCCCGGCGCTGCTCCCGCCAGAGAGAAAGGCCGTCGGTAGAATTGCCCGCGAAATCGAAGGCTAGTTGCCGGATCTGCTGGTCGGGTTGCGGCGTATCCATTGCTCGAGTTTACTCCTCTACAAATAAATATTTTTCGTGCGCTTAAGGAAACAGATCCTGCGGAGGGCCGTTGCGCCCGGATTGAAAATGCAAAGTAACCCTCTTCGCCCCTTCAGAATCTTGACGTGCCATCAAGGAATTTTGGCCTTCCTCTGTGCGCTGTCGCTCTCAAAGGCTATAGCGTTTGCAGAGCCGCCCATCAAGGACCCGATCGCTGACTATCTCGCAATGAATGTACCGGACCGCATCGCAAATGTCGGGCGGCTGCTGGTCATCAAAAAGGTCGAGGTCGACATGGGGGACAACGGACAGAACGAGGTCTTCGTCGGCACCTGGTATCGCAACTCCGGACCTGACACCTGGCTCTGGAGCGGATATGCGCCGGCATCCGGCGGCTACACCCGAATCACTCCCCCGGATTCGGATGTGTTGATCGACTTCGACGGCATTTACGTGGGCTACCTTCCAGATATCGGCAAGCACGGAATGGCTCAGGCCTACAGCCTGGAGCTGAACAACAAAGATCGTGACCAATCCAATATGATCAGTGACCTCGAGTTCTATTATATCGAGGATGGACGACTGGCTCAGAAAGGGACCGGAGCGCTGGACCGAGACGACCCTGCTCAGGAGGCCGGATTCGAGTACTACTTCGGTCCCGAGCGCAAAACATCGGGAACGCCGAAGGTCGAATCATTGACGGTCCTGGAGCTGGCGCAGCGGGGTTACCACATTCCGCTTTGGCGTCCGTCTGCCCCAGCGGGAGCCCACTGAGCTGGTTTGGAGGATGAACATATGACATTTCGGCCCAGCCTGATATACTGCTATCACAGTGAAAAGAGGGAGCTTATGAGAAAAATTATAATTACGATCTGTGGCAGTCTTGCCTTGTCCGCCAGTGTCGCTCTGGGACAACAGTTTACCACCACCCCACGCGTTGTTCCCCAGCCTGAGGCACCTCGTTCGCCCGTAGAACAGAACTCCAATTCCTCCTGGTACAAAAAGTTCGTTGCGGCTCCGAACAAGTTGCAGCTCATTAATCCGTTCGCGCCGCAGCAATATGGAAGCGGTGCACAAGTGGTAGTTGCAAATCCTCAAGACCCTAAGGAGAGGCCTTACGCCATCCGGCTATTCTCTATTGCATTTTGATCTTGGGCCGGATCGCTGAGGAAGCAGGCAAAAACAGGCACAGCAGAGTTATCGTTGTCGGCAACAGATCAACCCTCTATTGCGGTATTTTGTCCTACCTTTCTCAAACCGGAGATGCTGCACGTCTATCGGCAGGTAGTCGGACTTAGGAAAGTCGCGCCTGTCGTTCTGACCTTTAAACGCGAAAACGCTGATCGGTTTCCGTTTGAACCTGTTCGGGTTGTTCGCCGCTCTTCTCTCCGATGGGTGCGGCGGATCTGGAACGTTCAACTGAAAAAAATCCCTCCCCAGGCCTACCCAGCCGAAATCCGTTCGATCCGAGACCTGATGGCCGTGAATCGCTGTCGGCTGTTGCATATCTACTTTGGAAATAACGGTCTGTTCTGGTTGCCTCTTCTACGAAGATGCAAGGTCTCTGCGCTTGTCTCTTTCCATGGCGCGGACGTACAGGTAAATGTCGGTTCGCCTGCTGCGAAACAGTTGTTTCAGGAAGTTTTCGCTTCCTGCGCCCTCGTGCTGGCACGGTCCGAATCTCTTGCCTCAGCACTCTTCAGTCTTGGTTGTTCACCGGACAAGGTCCGAATTCATCGAGCCGGCATTCCCTTGGACATCTTCCGCTATTTTCCGCGTCAGCGACCCGCCCAGGGGGCGTGGCAGTTACTTCAAGCTTGCCGTCTGGTCAAAAAAAAAGGGCTTGAATTAACGCTCCGCGCCTTTGCCGGATTTTTGCAGCGGTATCCAAAGGCTAACCTGACCATTGCCGGTGACGGACCGTTGCGGGGTGTGCTGGAGAAATTGGCCAAAGATCTCCAATTAGGCAACAGAATCCAGTTCACCGGATTCATGGATCAATGCAGTCTGCTTTCACTTTACCAGAGAAGCCATCTGTTTCTGCATCCCAGTGAACAGACACCGGACGGAAATCGGGAGGGCATTCCTAACAGTCTTTTGGAAGCCATGGCCACGGGACTGCCGTGCATCGCGACTCGCCACGGCGGAATCCCGGAAGCTGTTACCCATCTGGACAGCGGAATTCTGGTGCCGGAATCAGATCTTGCACGCACAGAAGACTGGCTGGTACGTCTCTCCACAGACGATCCTCTTCGGGATAGCCTTGGCA
>JAFAKL010000531.1 GCA_019235445.1 Verrucomicrobiota bacterium
AGCTTGTTTTTCCGAGGGCAGGTGGACAAGTACACCTGGGTGGATGTTGGTTCCAGCTATGTCATGAGCGACGTGCTGGCGGCGTTTCTTTTTGCGCAACTGGAAGTCTGGCCAAGCATTCAGGCCAGGCGGCGGCAGATCTGGGAACGTTACGCCTTTGAACTGTCGGACTGGTCCAGAATCAGCGGGGTACGGCTGCCCATCGTTCCGCAGCATTGTGAGCAGGCGTACCACATGTTCCACCTGCTGCTGCCGTCTCTTTCGGCGCGGCAGTCACTTATTGCGCATCTTGCGGCACACGGAATCCTCGCCGTGTTTCACTATCTGCCGCTACACCTTTCCAAATTTGGCCTCCGGTATGGGGGGAGGGCTGGTGACCAGCCGGTGACTGAGGATGTTAGTGACCGTCTCCTGCGCCTTCCATTTTTTTGCGCGCTGACCGACGCGGAGCAAACGCGGGTGATCGAAGCGGTGAGCGAGTTCAAACCGTGATTGCCCTCATTCAATTCGTGTCCGCTGAGCGGGTCTCCGGCATTGGGTCGTGTAAAACTGTGCGAGGGGCATTATGAAACCACGTGACGGAATTTATTTTCTTCTAAGCTTACCTTCTGTTTATCGATTGTTTCGTACGATCGTGCGGGGTGACGGTTGTCGCGTTTACCTGTCCGAATACGTCCGGCCCATCCCAGGGGAGAAGGTCCTGGACATCGGCTGCGGGCCAGGGGATATTTTGGAAGACCTGCCCGCCGTAGATTACCTCGGTTTCGATATCAATCCCAAATACGTGGAAGCGGCGCAGAATCGATTCGGCCGCCGCGGGCGTTTCTTTTGCGGCGATGTCGGCCTGACCGCGATTGAGCGGGAAGCGGCCAGCTTTGATCTGGTGCTGGCCACGGGAGTGTTGCATCATTTGGACGACAATCAGGCCCTCAGTCTGTTCCACCTCGCCCGCAGAGCACTCAAACCGGGCGCACGGCTGGTGACGTACGATGGCTGTTTCGTCGCGGGACAGCCGAAACTGGCGCGACTCGTCGTGAGCCGGGACCGTGGCCAATATGTGCGCGAATCCGCAGAATACGCCAAACTCGCGGCGCAGGTCTTTCCAGAGGTGAGGTCGTTCGTCCGTCACGATCTTTTGCGAATTCCTTACACGCACGTGATTTTGCAGTGCGACAACGCGGGGCCATTGCCTTCCGGTTGCCCTCCACCCCGGCTCTCGGCGACGCTGTTACCTTCAGCTCCAGAGTAAATGAAGCCGGGACTGTGTGGATCAATTGCCCGAAATGCAGAACTCGGCGTTCCGGAGATAAGCGGAAATCAGAGCGTTGAAAGGAACTTCATGGTGTCAGCCATTTGTGAAAGGAAGTCTGTGTCCCTACCCTTTTCCACCCAAGCTTTTCGTATGCTCGTTGCACAGGGTGATTGTCGATGTGCGTAGGACCTTCTAACCATTGCGCATGTTCCTGCATCATTTCCATACCCGTTCGGGTCAGGGTTGTAAAAAGCCCCTTTCCAAAGAAGTCTGGATGAATTCCGGCAATGCTATAATGCGCGAGTCGGATGTTATGCCGAAGATCAAGAGAAGAAGGCTTTTTCCAAGCCGCATATCCTGCGACTCGCGTCTCCTTTACGGCAACGATTACCCAGTCAGCCCATCCAAGTGCACACGACCGAATCCACTCTTCGTAGATGTGGGTCGCTTGCTCACGACCAATACGCGGGTCAGTATGAAAGCGACCGAAGTGATTTGCAAAGGAAGCCCGGGCGATCTCAGCGAGGGAGTCCAGATCTGCTACGGTTGCCAAACGCAGCTCAAATCCACCGTGAACACTTTTTTGCTGAAGCCCACACGATCGGCCTTCCGACAGCGCACAGACAAAGTCTACCAAAGTATCCATCTCTTCAAAGCCATTCTTTCTCAAGGCCGAAGCCTTGTCATCATCTAAGTCCGACATTTTGCACAACAAAAACTCGTTTCCATTCTGTGTGCTGGAGTCCAAAGCAGCTTTGAGGAGATGATCAAAATATACGTCTCTGTCCGGATACTGATGATCAACACTTAGGACACGAAGAGTCGACATTTGTCTCCCCAATATTTTGCTCTCCCACGGCAGCAAGGTCCAAGCCACAATTCCCAATGTAACCTCGCACTCTTCGAGCAGAACTCCGCCGCTAACAGGTTGGTCAAGGACATCGACGATATCTTCAAGCCAGCGCGATTGTATCTGTGAATCATCCAAGCCCAGAAGTGATGAAAATGAATAGGTCGCGAGTCTTGCAGCCTTTTCAGCATTGCCTTTGGAAAGAATAGAAAGCCTCAATGCACCTGACTTCTTTTACGAGTTTCAGAACGGACTACGTAAGCTGGTCGATTCATTATGCGGAAGTGCATTCGCGCTAAATACTCACCGATGACTCCTAGAGCGAAGAGCTGAGCGCCGGAAAAAATTGCAATGATCGAGGCGAGAAATGGAAACCCTGGGATACTTCCTTGAAAAAAGTACCGCATAATGACATAAAACAGCACACACATTCCAAATACAGTAAAGGTAAAACCTATTAGGCTCGCAAGTTGAAGCGGTTTCGTGCTGAAACCTGTCGTCATATCAAGTGCGTGCCTCAGTAGACTGGAAAGCGTATAATTTGATGATCCAGCAAACCTTGGATCAAACCGCACGGAAACTGCCGCAAAGCGCGTTGTGGCCCACGTCAACAACACATCAATGGACACAAATGAGGTATTATAACCTGTAAAGGCATCCCGCAGTTCGGCGCGAAAGGCTCGAAAAGCACTCACGTTTTTGGCCACCTCGTATCCAACTGCACTGCGGAGGGCCAGCCGCACAACTTTCGAAGCGAGAGCTCTAGCCCAGCCGTTTTGCTCCCTTTTTGGGGTGCCATAAATGACATCATAACCCTCGTCCAGCCGCTGTAACAGCTTTGCTATTTCTTCCGGTGGATGCTGCAAATCGTCATCTAAAGTAACAATGGTGTCGAATCGCGCCGCTCGTATCCCGCAAAGCAGGGCGTTATGTTGCCCGTAATTTCTCATTAAATCGATTGCTTGAACCCTTGGATCTTGAGCTGCAAGGCTCGCGATTACCTTCCCGCTTTTGTCGGAACTGTGATCGTTCACGAAAACAATTTCGTACTCCGGTGCGAGCAAAGAGAGGGTAGATAGCAGCCGGTGATAAAGTTCGACAAGCGAGGCCTCACCATTAAAGACGGCGCAAACTGCCGAAATACCTCGATCGGCTTTGATTTCGAGATCCATACGTCTAAGGTTATTTTCTGAGCTCGTTCGAAAGTGTGTCGATAGCGGGTACAGCTTTGCTCCATACAGCAACTCGAGTAAGATGATATGAAAAGGCGCCGTCTTGACAACTCTTTTCGAACCTGAATAGAGGTCGGTCGCACGTCAACCCGGAGCCGCGCGCAGGGCAGGAACAGATGGCAAAATGGTTGCGAAAACGAACTCGACCATGGGCGGATCCGTTAAGTTATGGCCGCTGCAAGATGCGCGCTGGAACTACAATGACCAGTTCCTACTCAGTGCGCAGGCGGGTTAAGTCCAAATCATACAACTCGTTGGCCTTTAGCGAGTTCTCCCAACAGTTCCCGGAGAGAGCAACAGCTAGCTTAGCTAAGCTAGCTAGCTGTTGCGAAATGGATCATTATTTTCCGCCTTGGCCCGGATAAGGCGCAATAACCAAGGCTCCACAGCAGGCCGGGAGACCGGATGCCGCGCAATAATACAACAAATTATTGTGATGTAATTCAGACTCGCAACCGAGCCCAAAGTCTGAAAGCTGCATCGAAGGATAGAGCTCTGCGGTGACGCACCTTGAGCGCCGTGCAGCCTTGTAAACGGCGGGCCTGGCCGCCTCCGCGCGGCCCACCGGACCAGGGCCGGAACCTGCCAGAGCACCTCCAAAGCGTAAATCCCGGGGGTTCGGGGGACAGAGTTACCCGATTCCTTCGATGATATAAGCAAAAACCAAGAATTACGTGTCGGTTTTTTTTGGGGAAACCCAACTCCGGCCTCCCCTCTTGTCCGATACTCTCTTGACTTCGATGTCAGACTAAGCAATGTGTGCCGCGCTATGAGGGCACGATGCGCGATGTCAAGGAGTTGAGAATGTCAATTGACTTGGAGAGAGTTTTTCCGGCGGCATTGTCATAGAAGTAGTCATGCCTTTCATTTCATATGCTCAAAATTATGAGGACCTGATTTTGTGGCGTGCGCTGCACGACGTCGAGCAGGGCTTCTATGTGGATGTGGGGGCAGCCGATCCAGAGGAGTATTCGGTCACGCACGCCTTCTACGAACGCGGTTGGTCGGGCATCAATGTGGAACCGCTGGATGAGTATTTCGAAAGACTGGTACAAGCCAGACCAAACGACAAAAACCTGAACGTCGCAGTGGGACGAGAGGCAGGTCTACGCACCTTTTATACCTTTCCCTCCGGCTGGTCGACATTAGATCCACGGATCTGCGCGAGGCATGAGGCCGCCGGCTTGATGGCGAAGAAGATCCTTATCCCCGTCATGACGCTCGGGAAGATCTTGGAGGATTGCGCCAGCTCCACCATCCATTTCCTGAAGATTGACGTCGAAGGGTTCGAACGCGAAGTGCTGGAAGGTTTGAGGCTGGATAAAGTGCGTCCGTGGATCATCGTTGTCGAAGCGACCGAACCGAATTCGCCGAAAAGCACTCGCGACCAATGGCAACACCTGCTCACGGGCCAAGGCTACGGCTTCGCCTATTTCGACGGCCTCAACTGTTTCTACGTAGCTGATGAAGTATGTGGACTGAGAGAGCGCTTAGCGGTGCCGCCGAATGTGTTTGACGATTTTGTCAGCTTCTCGGAGTGGGCAATCCGGCAAGAAGCTGCGCAGCTTAAACAGGAAATCGTCGTTCTAAGAGGTCACTCGCGCGACTTGGAGGAAGAGTTGCAGGCTCAAGCCGCTGATCTGCGCCTGGCTCTAAAAGCAGAGCAGGATCAAGCCGCTGATCTGCGCCTGGCTCTAAAAGCAGAGCAGGATCAAGCGGCTGCTCTGCGCCTGGCGCTAAAAGCAGAGCAGGATCAAGCCGCTGCTTTGCGCATGGCTCTAAAAGCAGAGCAGGATCAAGCCGCTGCTCTGCGCATGGCTCTAAAAGCAGAGCTGGACCAAGCCGCTGCTCTGCGCATGGCCCTGCAAGCAGAGCTGGATCAAGCCGCTGCTTTGCGCCTGGCTCTGCAAGCGGAGCAGGATCAAGCCGCTGCTCTGCGCATGGCCCTGCAAGCAGAGCAGGATCAAGCCGCTGCTCTGCGCGGGGCTCTGCAAGCAGAGCTGGCGCGGATTGCTAATCTGCACAGTGCTGTGCAGGCCGAGCAGATCCGAAATAGTGGCCTGGCGGGACGCATCCACCAGCTTGAGGCGGAGCTTGCCACACCTTCCCTGGATAGAGCGATCGGACGAGCATTGAGAGCTTTGCGTGAAACCGGTGACCGGCTCACTGGCGGTGGAATGCGCTCCCTGTCCAAACGAACATTGAAAGCTCTGCGTGAAACCGGTGACCGGCTCACTGGCGGCGGAATACGCTCTCTGGCCAAGCGAGTGCTTTCGCCGTCGATTAGACGCCCAATTAGCGACCCCGCGCTTCAAGTGCCGGGAAAAAGGCTCGACACCGTCGCGGCACCGGCGCAGCCCGCTACTGAGACTGCGGTCGAGGGCACCGTTTCAGAACCATCGTCAGGCACTTTAGCTGAGAATGTCGAATTAACACCCTTATACTCCGTTGAACTTTCTAGTGCGAGCGTGCAGACCGTTAAGATCATTGGACCCGATGGCCACGAGCAGAGTTTGGATCTGCTTCCAGGTCAAAGGCGACGTGTGGAGGTCCGGCTCTGCGAAGGAAGAATATGGAACACGATCCGATTTGAGACGAATGCGTCAGGAGAGAAATCAGAACGCGACGACCGCGAATTGTTTTTTAATATAAATCTGGGTACATCTCTGACCAAATTAGCGGCGCGGACAGGCACGCTTGAAACGGTGAATGGTTTTAGCGCCGTAGAAGTTGACGGTCAAATTTGCCATGTATGGGCGATCGCCCGGCAAGCTGAGCTTCGCGTGATCAACTTTCCTGAGGATATTGGTTCAGCACTGTATTCTTTTGACCTTTTCACAATAAATGCCAGGAGCATCAAAATCACCCAGCCGGATGGTCAGGAGCAAACTCTAATACTGCATCCGGGCCAATTGATGCGTGCGGAGGTTCGTCTCTCTGGAGGTAAAGCAGGCAAGATTATTAAGTTCGAGACCGATACAGCAGGGGCGCAGGTGGAAGGCGATAACCGCACCTTGTTTTTTGATCTGAACCTGCGCACTGGAGTGATCACTGTTCCGGTACCGAGAGACAAACTCCAACTATTCGCCGGTTTTGCTGAAGTAGACGGTGGTAGGGAAAATCCTCTCGCCTGGGCGACTGCACCACAGGCTGAACTTCACGTGCCGGACATTTTGTTCATCTGCCGCACCGCAGCTTTACCCGCGTCCGCACGATCGACCTATTTACAGCTCCGCACGAGCATTTCCAAAAATCTCGCGTGGAACCGCACTCAATGAGAATCGTACTCGACCTTCAGGGGGCGCAAAGTGAAAGCCGGTTCCGTGGCATTGGCCGCTATTCGCTGGCTCTGGCCCAGTCGATCGCGCAAGAGGCGGTATGCAAGCACGAGATATGGCTTGCGCTAAGCGGGAGGTTTCCCGATTCGATAGAGTCGCTGCGCGCTGCCTTCGCTGAACTGATCCCGCGCGACCGGATCCGTGTGTTCGAACTCCCCGGGCCGGTGGCCGAGATGGATCCGGCCAATGCTTGGCGCACGCAGACAGCAGAACTGTTGCGCGAGAAATTCCTCGCCGACTTGCGTCCTGACGTCTTGCACGTCTCGACAATGTTGGAGGGGTGGGGCAATGAGGTAGTAGCCTCAGTCGGACGATTCAGTCTGACGATTCCTACGGCCGTAACGCTGTATGATCTAATTCCTCTACGGCATCCCGATACGTATTTGAGCAATGCCGCAGCAAAAAGCTCCTATCTGCGACACGCTCACTCGCTAAAACGGGCTGACCTTCTGCTCGCCATCTCGGAACACTCACGGCGAGAGGCGATCGAAGCACTTCAGATTTCGCCAGAACGCATACGGTCGATTGGCGCTGGTGTTCAGCAATGGTTTCACGAGGGAGATCCCTTGCGGAACGAGCAGACGACGCTGATGGCACGCTGTGGTCTACAGAGACCTTTCGTGCTTTACACAAGTGCCTTTGAACCCCGAAAGAACTTAGAAGGTCTTATTGCCGGCTACGGATTGCTGCCGCAGGATGTACGTGCGAGACACCAGCTCGTGCTAGCCGGCAAGCTCTACGAAGAGCAGCAGGCAAAGCTGGTTGCCTTTGCCAATCAACACGGGTTGAATGGGGATGAGATGGTATGTCTTGGCTACGTCAACGACGCGGATTTGCGACTTCTGTATGCACACTGCTCCGTTTTCGCATTCCCATCGCTCCACGAAGGGTTCGGACTGCCGGTCTTGGAGGCCATGGCCGCTGGAGCGCCGGTCGTCGGCTCCAACTGCACAAGCATTCCCGAGATTATTGATCGACAAGATGCGTTGTTCGACCCACGACAACCCCATGATATTGCCAACCGCATAGCACAAGTGCTTTCGAATCCTCAACTGCGCCATAGCCTGAAAACCTGGGGTCGTGAAAGGGCCAAAGCATTCACCTGGCAAGCGACTGCCCGCAGGGCGCTGGACGGATTCGAGGCGCTGCACGAAGATCGAATGGCGGCTTACTCTGTTCGGCGCCTGATCACGCAGCACCGGCCCCTTCTTGCGTTTGTCTCTCCATTGCCCCCGGAACAGACTGCGATCGCCGAGTACTCTTTAAAGCTTCTTCCAAACCTTGCCCGGCACTATGAGATAGTTTGCATCGTCGATCAGCGTGAGGTGAGCGATCCATGGATCAACGCCGAGTTCGCCATTCGAGACCTGCGATGGTTTGCAGCCAACACGGATCGATTCGAACGAATCGTCTACCAGTTCTGTAACTCGCCTTCCCATAAGCACATGTTCTCTCTTCTGGAGCGACACCCGGGGGTTGTGGTGCTCCACGACTTCCATTTGGGCGGGCTCCTCAACTGGATGGCGAACTCTGGCTTCGCGCCAGGCATCTTTACCGCGGCCCTCTACGACTCACACGGATTCTCCGGACTTCAGAAAGACCGGGAAGACGGACGCGAGGCGTCTATCAGAGTCTACCCCTGCAATGCCGCTGTTTTGCGGAACAGCGTAGGTGTAATTGTTCATTCTAAAAATGCGATCGAGCGAGCGCGAGAATGGTTCGGCGACAGCACATCCGCTGCTATCCGGTACATCCCCCCAATTGATCCGCCAGTAGCAAAAGACAGCAACTCGACTTTGGAAAATCAGATAGCTTCAATTTTCGTTCAGGAAAACCATCCGGAATGGGTAGCTAAGCAATGCCGGGACGTCATAGAACAATTTTACCACACTAGTCCTCTGGCAATGGAACATGACCTGGTCACTGCTGTTGCTACCCTGCAAGCCAAAGTTCAGCCTTCAGACACTGATCTGGAGAAGGTCGCGACGGCACTCGCCGGAAATCGGGAACGGTTCGGAAATCGGCAAATCCTCCTTGACGTAACAAATATCGCCCACAGTGATGCGCATACTGGTATTCAGCGGGCAACACGCGCACTTTTGAATGCGCTCGTCGCCAATCCTCCGCCGGGCTATCGAATCGAACCCGTTCGAGCTGCTGCCGGATCTTACGTTTACGCTCGCCGCTTCACCTCGCAGGCCTTCTGCTTGCCAGCGGTTGATTTGAAAGACGATGGGGTGGAAGCAAGCCACGAGGATATCTTTCTCGCCCTGGAATGGGGTGCCGACGTCATACCTTCGATGAAGCCCTGGTTCCTGAAAAAGCGACAGCATGGGGTGCAGATTGTTTTCCTCGTCTATGATATGCTCCCTGTAACCCACCCAGAGTTTTTCCAGCCGGAGATTGCACCTCTGGCCCTGGCCTGGATAAGAACCGTTACCGAGATCGCCGACCGAGTAGCTTGCATCTCTCGAACGGTGGCGGACGAGCTTTACCAATGGCTCACGGAGGAAAGGCCGCCACGAGTAGAACCGCTGTCGGTGGGCTACTTCCATCTGGGTGCGGATCTGCAAGCCAGCTTGCCCACCAAGGGGCTGCCAAACAACGCCCAAGAGGTTCTGGCAAAGCTGCGTGATCGTCCCAGCTTTCTGATGGTTGGTACCCTGGAGCCGCGCAAAGGTTATCGGCAGGCGCTGGCAGCTATGGAACGACTGTGGCTCCAAGGATCCGATGCGAATTTGGTAATCGTTGGCAGTCAAGGGTGGATGATGGATGATCTCGTGAAAGGGATTCGACAGCACCCGGAGTATGGCCGTCGGCTGTTCTGGTTGCAGGGAATCAGCGATGAGATGTTAGATCAGGTCTACCAAAACAGTTCTGCACTGATCGCAGCCTCTGAAGGCGAAGGCTTCGGTCTACCGCTGGTGGAAGCCGCGAACCATGGACTGCCCATTATCGCACGAGACATTCCGGTATTCCGGGAGACTGCAGGCGAAGACGCCTATTACTTCCGTGGGGAGCGAGCGGAGGATTTATCAGAGGCGCTCCGTGTCTGGTTGTCGCTAGGAGATGCCGCCCCGGCCTCTAACGGCATTCGGTGGCACGATTGGCACGAGAGCCGGCGCCAACTGCTCGATGTCGTGCTGGGTGAGCAATTTCATCGTTCCTGGCCGGATACCCGTGCCGATATTCAATCGGCAAAGAT
>JAFAKL010000273.1 GCA_019235445.1 Verrucomicrobiota bacterium
AAGCAGTAATCGCTGCCGCCTTAACTGCGTTGATGATCCTTTTGTTCCTGAGCAGTTGGCGCAGCACATTGATCATCTGCGTTTCCATTCCGCTCTCGATTCTCTGTTCCATCGTGGTCCTGAGTATGCTCGGGGAAACGATCAATATCATGACGCTCGGCGGAATGGCGCTGGCAGTCGGTATTCTCGTCGACGACGCCACAGTAGAAATTGAGAACATCCATCGAAACATGGCCGAGGGGGGCGATATACAACACTGTATCTTGCAGGGAGCCGCTCAGATTGCGGTCCCGGCTTTCGTATCGACTCTCTGCATTTGCATTGTCTTTGTCCCGATTTTCTTCTTGGCTGGAACAGCCAAGTATCTCTTTGTGCCGCTGGCGGAAGCAGTCGTGTTTGCCATGCTGGCTTCGTACCTCTTATCACGAACGATTGTTCCCACTTTCGCTAAATTCCTGCTGCCTCCGGAACTGGATCGTCATCGCTCCCATGAGCCGGCAACTCCGAAAACGATCTTTGGCAGAATCTCACAAGCGTTTGAGGCCGGTTTCAGCAGGTTGCGAGAAGGGTATCGCGAGATGTTGAGCATTTGCCTGCGCCACCCAAAAATTACGATGGTTTCGGTCCTCGCCTTCGCGGTCTTGTCCCTGGGGCTTTTTCCGTTCCTCGGCGAAGACTTCTTCCCCAGCGTTGATGCCGGACGGTTTGATATGCATGTCCGCATGAAGGCTGGAACCCGGATCGAAGAAACGGCGCGCACGACGGATGAGGTTGAGCACATGCTGCGGCGGATAATCCCGGCCAGTCAACTTGAGGGCATCATTGACAATTTGGGTATTCCCTATAGCGGCATTAATACTTCCTACAACACGACTGGAACTACCAGCGCCGCCGATGGCGATATTATTGTCTCGCTCAAAGAGAACCATAGTCCAACGAACCAATTCACCCGAGCAATCCGGCGCCAGATGCCTCAGCAATTCCCCGAGGTTGAGTTCTGGTTTCCTCCGTCTGATATCGTGGCGCAGATCCTTAACTTCGGACTTCCCGCGCCCATCAATGTGCAGATACAGGGGCTGAACAAGAACGCGAATTTCCAGTTTGCCAGCCGCCTGATGAGCCAGATGCGAAAAGTTCCTGGTTTGGTTGATTTGCGGATTCAGGAACCGAATGATGTACCTCGCTTCAATGTCGCCGTTGATAGAACGAAAGCTTCTATGCTCGGTGTTCAGGAACAGAATGTCGCCAACAGCGTTCTAGGCGCCTTGGCCGGCTCACAATCGACTACCCAGAACTTTTGGGTGGATCCGAAAAACGGGGTTAACTATCAAGTCAGCACCATGGAGCCGCAATACCAGATGGACTCGCTGGATGCGCTCCGGAATTTGCCCATTCTGGGCGGTACCGGCGCCCCCCAGATTCTGGCTAATGTTGCTACCATCTCTCGCAGTACGACCTCCCCTGTAGTAGACCACTACGATATTAGGCCGGTGATTAACATTTACGGTAATGTCGACGGAAAGGATTTGGGGTACGTATCGAAACAGGTCCAGAAACTGGTCGATGCTGCGAAAAAAGATTTACCTAAGGGAAGTTTGATTATCATTCGTGGGCAGACGAAGACCATGGAGTCATCGTTTACCGGTCTCTATCTTGGCTTAATCTTTTCGATCGTTCTCGTTTATCTGTTGATGGTAGTAAACTTCCAGTCCTGGACGGAACCGTTTATTATTATCACCGCGCTTCCTTGCGCCTTAGCCGGGATCATTTGGATCCTATTTATTACCGGCACAACGCTGAGCGTTCCGGCGCTAATGGGCACGATCATGTGTATGGGAGTCGCGACTTCCAACAGCGTTTTGGTGATCACTTTTGCAAATGAGAAACTACTCGAAGTGAAAGACTCTTATCAGGCTGCTCTGCAAGCGGGATACATTCGTTTACGACCTGTTGTTATGACCGCTCTAGCCATGATCATTGGTATGGTTCCGATGGCCTTGAGCTTGGGTGAAGGTGGTGAACAGAACGCGCCCCTCGGCCGTGCGGTGATCGGCGGACTAATCCTGGCGACGGTTGGCACCCTGTTTTTTGTGCCCACCGTCTTCATGATGGTTCGGCGTCACTACCATTTCCCCGAGCAAGCCGACAAACCGGAAGCAGCTAAACCATGATTGAGGCCTCTTATTGAACCTATATGGACGAAACCGTTCTTCAAAAAAACAAGCAGCAGGGCTCGACCCCTGCTCAGGGCTCTTCTGGGGCCAAGCGTGAACCGCGGCGAAGCGGCC
>JAFAKL010000070.1 GCA_019235445.1 Verrucomicrobiota bacterium
TGTGTGATGCTTTGGCTGTTGCGCAAAGCCTTCTTTGGTCACGTGCCGATTCCTTGTCTGCATGTCGACACCAGTTATAAGATCCCGGAAATGATCACCTTCCGCGATCGTCTGGCGAAGGAATGGGGGATTCAGTTGATCATTGGGCAGAATCGCGCCGCGCTAAATCGCGGTGAGACTTTCCCGGATGGCCGTATCACGCGCGTCGAGTGCTGCAGCCTGTTGAAAAAGGATGCTCTCCAGTCCGTCATTGAGGAAAAGAACTATCAGGCCGTCATCGTCGGTATCCGGCGGGATGAGGAAGGAACGCGCGCAAAAGAGCGATATTTCTCGCCGCGCGACAAAAACTTCGAATGGAACTTTAAGGATCAGCCGCCTGAAATGTGGGACCAATTCAAAACCGATTTTGACCCAGGAACGCATATCCGGATCCATCCGCTGTTAAACTGGACGGAGATAAACGTTTGGGAGTATATCGACCGGGAGAGCATACCCGTAGTCGGTCTCTACTTTTCCAGAAACGGGATGCGCTACAGAAGTCTTGGTTGCGCTCCTTGCACCAAAGCGTTCCCTTCGGAGGCTCGAAGCATTCCGCAGATCATTGACGAACTTCGATACACCAGGGTGGCGGAGCGCAGCACGCGAGCGCAAGACCAGGAGGCCGAGGACGCTTTTGAGCGGCTTCGATCAAGCGGATACATGTGAGAACGCCAGGTTTCGCGCCCAAATTCGGCGCTCATGCGCTCCGTATTGTCATTGTTGGCCACGTCGATCACGGGAAATCGACGCTCGTGGGCCGGCTTTTGCACGATACCGGCTCACTGCCTGAAGGTAAATTTGAGCAGATTCAGGCTGTGTGCCGGCGGCGCGGAATGCCCTTCGAATGGGCGTTTCTGATGGACTCGCTGCAAGCCGAGCGGGACCAGAACATAACCATTGACGTTTCCCAGATCTGGTTTCGTTCGGAGACTCGATCGTACGTGATTATTGATGCTCCTGGACATAAGGAGTTTCTCAAGAACATGGTAACGGGTGCCGCCAGCGCCGGCGCTGCTTTGTTATTGATTGCCGCAAACGAGGGGGTCCAGGAGCAGAGCAAACGCCACGCTTATCTCCTGAGCATGCTGGGTGTGAATCAGGTCCTGGTTCTGGTTAATAAGATGGACCTCGTGGACTACTCCGAGTCCATCTTCCTGCAAATTGAGAAGGAGTACCGCGAATTCCTCGAAAGGCTCGGGATCCAGCCGGTCAGATTCATTCCCATTTCCGCCCGGGACGGATTGAACCTGGTCGAGCCGTCGAACGAGGTCGCATCCTGGTATTCCGGCCCAACTCTTTTACGTGCGCTGGATCGGTTGCCGGTTCCCAATGCGGAGTCAAACGGTCCGCTGCGTTTCGCGGTGCAGGATGTCTATCGGTTTGACGAACGCAGGATCATTGCCGGAAGGATTGAATCCGGGACGTTGCGGGTAGGCGATCACATCGTGTTTTCACCCAATCACAAAACTTCCAGCGTCGCTTCCATTGAGCGTTGGAACGCGCCTCTCAAGGACACGGCATCGGCGGGAGAATCGGTGGGACTCATCCTGACTGAACCCATTTTCATCGAACGGGGACATATCGGCTCCCACGAAACAGACGTGCCGATTGAAGCGAAGCGTTTTCGAGCGCGGATTTTCTGGATGGGCGACAAGCCGTTCTCGATTGGGAAGCGGTACAACGTGAAGCTGCTGACTCAGGAGATAGAGTGCCAGCTGGTCTCGGTCGACCGAGGGATCGATGCGACCTCTTTGGAGACAGTCGCGGGGCTGCGGCTTTCGGTTGCCAAGAACGAGGTGGCGGAGGTCACGATTCAGGCGCGATCGCCTCTTGTGATGGACAACCATGACAAGGTGGACACGTCCGGCCGATTCGTCGTGGTGGACGAGCGCGATGTGGCCGGAGGCGGGATCATTTTTGGAGGGGCGTACATAGAGCGTGAGCGCATTCATAGTACGAATCTGTTCTGGTCCGAAGGCAGGATTGATCAAAGAGTTCGGATGGAAAGGAACGGTCACCGGGGGACGGTTATCTGGCTGACCGGTTTGTCGGGTGCAGGCAAGTCGACCTTGGCTCGAGCTCTTGAGACAAATTTATTCCATCGTCATATGCAGGTCTATGTTCTCGATGGAGACAACATTCGCCATGGGCTGAATTCCAATCTTGGGTTTACGCCTGACGACCGTGTGGAGAACATCCGTCGTGTGGCTGAAGTCGCGAAACTGATGGCGGATGCGGGACTGGTAGTCATTACTTCGTTGATTTCTCCCTATCGCTTGGATCGAACCCGAGCACGCAACGCTATTCTGAATGGTGACGTCGAGTTCATCGAGGTTTACGTCGCCGCGCCCCTGCAAGTCTGCGAGCGCCGTGATCCGAAGAATCTTTACAAACGCGCCCGGTCGGGTGAGATAAAGGACTTCACCGGCATTGACGCCCCTTACGAGGAACCGGAGAATCCGGAAATTACCATTCACACCGATCGCGAATCCGTTAAGGAATCTGTCGGACGGTTATTGGACTTTTTGATTCCCAGGTTGCAGCTGGATCTCGCAGAGTACGAAATATAGTGCTCAGTCCTCCGAAAAATAGATCCGGGGGCAGGACGTCGGGCGTCCCCGGTAGGCAAACTATTCATGGTCGGAAAGTATATCTTCGCCCTTCTGATTGCTTTTCCTTGTCCGGTTCGAACGGACGGCCAACAATTACTCCCCCAGCGGAACCAAACTCCGATCACTCCCGATTGGGTTTCTAAGCTCGACCTCGGCCTTTACAGCGTAGCTTGGTCACCGAATAATCAGCTTGTTGCGTTCGGCGGGCGAGGAACGATTCAGATCTGCCGTGCTCCGAGCTTTGCCGTCGAACGAACTCTGGAGACAGGACAAGAGGAGATCTGGGGGTTGGCGTGGTCACCGGATGGGACTCAGCTAGCGTGCGCTGGCAAGGATGGCACGGTCCAGTTTTGGCGGGCTGGAGAGATGCAGAAAAAACTGTTTCAGGGTGGTTGGATCTTAGATATCGGCTGGAATCCGGATGGCGCGTCGGTCATGGCGGTCGATTATACCGGTCTCGCCAAAGAATGGGACGGGCAAGGATATCTGCGAGCCTCTATTGAGCTCGACGGGGACGGATTAGGCGTCGACTGGTCTCCTAAAGGACGTTTTTTCGCTGTTACGACCGGTCAGGGCGGGAGCCGGTTGCTTCTCTTCGACGCCCAGTCAGGAGTTTTGCGGTGGCGCCGCCAGGATCTGCCCTCCAATTACGCCGCTCCGTTCGGATACGGTCTGGACGAAGTGAATGGGGTGCGTTACTCGCGCAGCGGCAATTGGATCGCTACCGCCCACCAGGACGGCAGAATCATTGTCCATTCCGCGGTGACCGGAGATCCTGTTTTCGCTGCACAGATGCATTCCCCAGGCATAGGAGGAGCAAGGCGAGTGGCCTGGTCGTCGGGGGGAGACTGGCTTGTTTCATGCGGAGAGGACGGTCGGGTGAACTGCGTGGCCTTTCCGAAGGGAAAGCAACAGATTTTGTTGCTGGATACTGACAAAGCCGTCTGGTCTGTGGGATGGTCTTCAAACAATAAGTGGATCGCTGCGGTCGGGGAAGAGGGGCGGGCGTGGATCTGGTCCACCGGTTTTATCCGGCCAACAATTACAAATCGCCCGGAGCACAGATCAAAGCACTTGTAAGCCTATGCTAGTGCTAAACTGCCGCCGGTGCTTCCTGCGAAACAACATTGATCCAGCGGCCGTGTTCCCGGATGAGGTCTACTAATCGATCCACAGCTTCTGCTTCCGGAATGTTAAACTTCACCGCCTTTTTACCGACATACAGGTTCACCTTGCCGGGTGCGCCTCCGACATAACCAAAATCTGCATCCGCCATTTCGCCCGGTCCATTCACGATGCAACCCATAATCGCGATCTTTACCCCTTTCAGATGGTTTGTGGCGGTCCTGATCCGCGCGGTGGTCTTTTGCAGATCAAACAAAGTCCGCCCGCAGGATGGACAGGCAACATAGTCTGTTTTGAAGATTCGGGCGCCGGCGGCCTGCAAAATGTTATAGGCCAGGCGCAGAGACTGGCCAGGCGCCGATTCGCCCTGTACCAGGATTGCGTCCCCGATCCCGTCGCACAAGAGCGCCCCGAGGTTTGTTGCCGACTCGAGAAGCGTCTTCAGAAACTCGCGATTCGGATCGGAGGAAGGCCAAAGCGTGTCCTTCAACAAGATCGGATGGCGCCTGTCCAGACCTGCGGCCAGTAACCTGTAAGCCGTGATGACAGGCAAATCGATTCGATCCCTAATCGTGATAAACCTGGCCTGGGTGGAGGAGTTAATCTCTGCCAACGCCTTGGCATCTCTGGGGTCAACTGCAATGAGATCCGCGGATTCCAAAATTCCCTCGGGTTGGAAATCCCCCATCTGGGCCAGCTTATGAGCTACCTTGTCGAACGTCTCCTGCCGGACGAGTACTCGCACAGTTTCCTCGCCGCCTATTCCTAAGCCGTTCCTTTCGATCTGGCTGCTAGCGCGCCTTTCATAAGTGAACGGGTCGAACGGAAGAACGCTATCATACCCGGAGCTCTCGCGGTCGTCGGAGGGGCGCTGGTTGTATTCTGCCACCAGCGCTTGAGCGACCGGGATCTCGTGCACGCTATCCTCTGTCAAAGAAACGCGAACGGTGTCGCCGATGCCATCCGCCAGCAATGATCCTATCCCGATTGCGCTTTTGATCCGGCCATCTTCGCCGTCGCCCGCTTCCGTCACTCCAAGGTGAACGGGATAGTTCCAGTCCGGACCAGCTTCAGACAAGCGAGCCACCAGCAATCGGTAGGCTGCGATCATAACCTTTGGATTACTCGCTTTCATCGAAAAGATGAAAGCGTGGAAACCGAGGTCTCGCGCGATTCTGGCGAACTCGAGAGCGCTTTCGACCATTCCGAGTGGCGTGTCGCCATAGCGATTCATAATCCGGTCGCTCAACGAACCGTGATTCGTTCCGATCCGCAGACTGATTCCGCGTTCCTTCGCCAGCAGGACCAAGGGAGCAAATCGTTTTCGGATCCGATCCAGCTCGGCCAGATACTGTTCGTCGTTATATTGCTTCACAGCGAACTTTTTGGAGTCGGCGTAGTTGCCAGGATTGATCCGCACTTTCTCAACCCAGCGCGCCGCTTCCATGGCTGCTTCGGGTTTGAAATGGATATCCGCCACGATCGGAACATCGCACCCTCTCTCCAGCAGACCCTTTTTAATCCAGCGGAGATTCTGCGCGTCTTTCACCGTCGGAGCGGTGATCCGAACAATTTCGCACCCGGCTTCTGCTAATTCCGTGGTCTGCCGGATACAAGCCTCGGAGTCCATCGTGTCACAAGTAATCATCGACTGCACCCGGATCGGATGATGCCCTCCGACACCTACTTTCCCGACTCCGACCACACGAGTCAGGCGGCGTTTGTAACTGAACGGACCCTGGCAAAATGTAGAATGGTTCATTGATTTTCAGGCGGCGCCGCTCTAGCCGGCACACTGAATTTGGCTTTATGCGTGGAATTCCACGGCAAATCCTGCGCGTCGTAAAATGAGACGTAGAGCATGAATCCAATCAAGAGCAGGGCGCATCCGCTCTGGATGACTTCCAGGACGCGAATATTAATTGGCCGGCGGCGAACCCATTCGATTAAGGCTAGAACGATGTGCCCGCCATCCAGGACGGGGATCGGCAGAAGGTTGATCATCGCGAGGTTTACATTGAAAACCACGCTGAACCAGAGTGCGAGCTGCCAGCCAAAATCGCTGTCAAACAGGCGATAGTAGGTCTGCATGATCATGATCGGGCCGCTCATATGTTGAAGTTTGATGTCGGACTGCGGAGATAACAGGGCCCCGAGCGTGTTACCGATCGTTTCCACCGCGGCGTAGATTTGTTCAACTGGAGAAATATGGACAACGGACATCTTTCCGCCCCCATCCCAGACGATTCCGTCCGAGTCTCCTGCAAACCCGATCCCGATGATCGGTTTTTCTTGACCGTCAGGCGTTGCTGGAAGAAGTCGCACCGTTCGCTGTCCGGAACCGTTGGCTACCGTCAGTGAAAAAGGCACGGCCGGATTGGTCTCGACGCGTTTGATAATCTCGGTCGGATCGTAAATCGGTTCATCATCCAAAGCCAGAATGCGATCGCCGGCCTGAATTCCCGCTACATCCGCCGGACTGTTCTTGATGACCGTCGAAACCATCGGCCGCGACGGTGACATCGTCAAATGAACGCTCTGCCCATCCCGCAAGATAGTGAGCGGTAAGGGCTTTCCGGGATGGGCCTGTTCCCATTCCACAAGATGCTGCGGATGATACAACTTCTCGCCGCCCACTGCGACGATCTCGTCGTTCGCGCGTATACCGGCTTGTGCGGCGACCGAACCCTCCGCGACCTTAAAAACGATCGGCGTGATTGCCGGAGCGATTCCCACCTGGCGGAGAGATCTTCTCTCCCAACCTCGAGTCTCGGGTCGCGTATAGGTCGAGCCGAGGGTCAGGACCTTGTCACCGCGTCTGATCTTAAACGGAATTGTGTCCCCTTCGCTCCGGACCACGTACCAGGTGATACTGTCCACCATCCCGGCAAAACGGGAAACGGGGTGATTATCCACCTCCAGAATGACATCCCCCGGCCGGAATCCGGCTTTGGCGGCCGGATCCCCTGGCACCACGTAGCCTACCGTGGTCGTGGCATCCGCTTCAGCGGTGGGTTTGCCCACCAGCCAGACAATCACCGCGAAAACCAGCGCCAGCAAAAAACTGAAAAACGGGCCAGCAAAGGCCACAATGATTTTGTCCAGCGGCCCGACCGGGGATAGATCCTCGCGCGCTGTTCCAGATTTACCTTCGACCGCCTCCATTGGCGCCATCTGCGGCAACAGCACAAACCCTCCGGCTGGAATCCAGCCCAGGCTATATTCGACTCCTTTGATCGTCCTCTTCCAAATCGGACGTCCGAACCAGATCCCGAACTTATCTACGTGCAATCCGCGCCATCGAGCGGCCAGGAAATGTCCCAGTTCGTGAACAATGATCAGGAGATTGAAGATCAGGATGACCTCGGCAACCGTGAGGACGACACGAAAAATGTTAAAAATCATAAACGACGGTTAAGCTAGAGCGTTGCGCACAAAATCGCGGGCTTCGCTGTCGGCCCCTATTATATCATCCAGGTTCGGTCTCGCCAAATTTGAGTGACGCTCCATTGCATTCTGCACCAATCTCCAGATTTCAGGGAAAGAGATCCGGTCGGCCAGAAATGCTTGGACAGCAATTTCATTCGCCGCATTCAAAACTGCCGGTAAAAGACCGCCGGCTTCGCCTGCTTTTCTCGCCAGATTCAACGCAGGGAAGACGTCGTACCTTGGTTCTTCGAATTCGAGTTTTCCCACGGCAGCCAAATGCAGCGGCTTCAGGTTCGTGGGTACGCGATCTGGCCACGTCACGGCGTATTGAATGGGGAAACACATATCGGAATGGCTTAACTGGGCGAGGATCGAGCCGTCCACAAACTCGACCAGCGAATGAACGATGCTTTGCGGATGAATGACTACCTGCACCTTGCTCATAGGCACATCGAAGAGCCAGCGAGCTTCGATCATCTCGAGGCCTTTGTTGAACAAAGTGGCCGAATCGATCGTTATTTTTCGGCCCATTTTCCAGGTCGGGTGCTGGAGAGCATCCGATTTGGTCACTTGTTCCAGGCGCTCCGCCGGCAACTGGCGAAACGGACCGCCCGACGCGGTCAGAATGAGGTTCTGTATCTCCGCCAACCGTTTCGCTTCCAGACATTGAAAGATCGCGTTGTGCTCGCTGTCCACTGGCAGGACAGAGACATTTTTGGCCCGGGCCTGGCTCATGACGATTTCGCCGGCCATAACCAGGATCTCCTTGCTGGCGATGGCAACATCTTTGCCGCAGCCGATGGCAGCCAGGGAGGGTCGGAGACCGGCCGTGCCAACGATTGCTACCAGAACCATGTCTGCACTCGACAAGGTCGAAAGTTCTACCAAGCCTTCTTCGCCCGTGAGCAACTTTGGTTTATAATTTAAAGCAGACCGCAATTCGGCCAGGCAGGTTGTTTCGACAAGACAGATCGCCTCCGGTCTGAAAAGGTTGGCGGCTTGCGCCAACTTCTGCGCGCTCCGGTGAGCTGCCATCCCGACGATCTCCATGCGGCCCGGTATCGCGGCCGCAACCTTCATGGCGCTCGCTCCGATTGAGCCCGTCGACCCGAGAAGGATGATTCGGCGTTTTCTCATCGGACTAAGATTCGAAGGTAAAAGAACAATAAAGGGGCAGTAAATAATAAGCTGTCGATCAGGTCCAGCATTCCACCAATCCCCGGCAGCAACGCCCCTGAGTCTTTGACGCCCGTACTTCGTTTGATAATCGATTCTCCCAAATCTCCCACTGCCGCCGCAGTCCCGATCAGGAGGCCGAGGATCGACCCATGGAGAAAGTTCAAACGAGCCAATTGGCCGGGCAACAAAGCGATGAGGGCGCAGCTCGCAGCTATCGCAAAAACCAGCGACCCCAAAAAGCCTTCCCATGTTTTGGACGGGCTGATATGCGTCATCATGTGATGGCGCCCGATCCGGCTCCCGACCAGATAAGCGCCCATGTCGGCGAATTTCGTTACCACCACCAGATACAGGACGTAGAATTGGCCCAGCGTAGCGCCCTGCGCGGTTCTCGGGATCACATAAATGATTTTGGTCATGAAATTGAACAACCACGCTACGTACATCAAACCGAAGAGCGTATATGCCATTGTCTCGAGCGGAGCAATCTTCCCCGTAGGCCGGAACATCTGTCGGGCGATGACTCCGAACAGGAACACCAGAACCACCACATTTTCAAAATCGTAAGCAGCAGTTTGGCTGTTGGTCCGTAACGCGAAAAAACTCCCAATGAAAGATGCCGCGCCACAGGCCATCCCAAAGGCCGTAAAACAGCGTATGCCGGATCGTTCCAGCATTTGAAAGTATTCCCAGAGCCCGGCCATCCCAAGCGAGCCGATCAACAGCAGAAAGACAATCTCGTTTCCGGAGAAGATCACGAAGAGCGCGATAGCCCACATTGCTACTGCGCTGATCAATCGCCGGTGGAATCGACTCATCGATAATCAGATTCGCACCCCCCCTTAGCCGAGCTGATTTTTGAGGGCGCCAATCGCCTGGTCAAGGCTCTCAATCTGTTCCCTCAACGGCGCTTGACGTTTGGATTCGGAATCGCAGAAGCTTTCCAGGGGAGAAAACGTCAGTCCAACTTCATGATAAAAGGCTTCGATGGCGTGATTCAGCTGGGCTTCAACGGCTCGAGTCAGCTCTTGACGTTTTTCATTCATCTGGTCGCGATACTGCCGGAGAATCTTTCTTCGGCGCCAAACGGCATAGAGAGTACCGGTGAGCGCTGCTACCCCCGCCACGGTGCCGGTGACATCGAGCAGAGCCGTATGGGTCAAGGCGGCGATCACTGTTGCGATGCCGCCGGCTGCCGCCACAGTCGTCGGCACTCGCAACCATCGTGCCGTCTCCCCAAAAAGACTTTGCAACTGTTCCTTGATTTTAGCGTCAGACATTTGCTCCAGCAGAGTGAGCTGCAGTCGCTGCAGCACCTCCTGGCGTTGCATGAGGAAACCCGGCATCGCGGGTCGGACCTGTTTCTTGGTTTCTGAGGCAAACTGGACGCTCACCTTGTCTTGAAGGTCTTGCCACATCGACCGAAGATCCGATTCGAGAAGTCCAAGCGCATGCTCGATCCGCGTCTGCACTTCTTTTTTGACGTCGGATTCGACCTTGTCCTGGAAGTCTTTCTCCCATCGCGTGCCGGAGAAAACCATTTTGAAGGTCTGAATCACCGTAAGCCGCTCTTCCAGTACCTTCTCTCCCCTTTCCCTGCACTCATCATAGGCTTGCTCGATCTCCCTGATAAACCCGCCAATCTGCCGCTTTGTTTGTAGTTTTCGGGACTCGAAAGCGCTACGGATCGCGGTAAGTTTCTCCTGGTCAGATTTAAGCATGTCCAGCGAACCTTGGAGCTGTGCTCGCAACCCGTCGGCTAAAACCTGGGCCGTTTGTGCAACCGAACGCAATTTTCCACCGCGTTCATCGCTCTTGGACACCGTCTCGGTAATCCAGTCCTCCAGTTGGCCGAAATGGCTTTCATCCCACAGTTTGTCGCGATCCACGTCGGGTGAGGTCTTGGCCAGGAAAGCCTTCTTCGCAGAGACCGCGAAAATCGGACAGCTCGACCCGAGGATCTGCAACACCGTTTGATCGAGATGTCTGGAAACGATGTCGACCTCCTGCGGATTCCTCAGATCTGCCTGTTGGATGACAAAAACAATATTCTTCTTCCACTGCTTCCCGATCAAACGCAAAAAGTCCCAGGCGGATGCTGCCCAGGGGTTAGTGACGGCAAAAACGAACACGATGAGATCCGCCATCGGTACGATATTCTCGGTAATCGCCTGGTGATTCGCGACAATGGTGTTTGTTCCGGGTGTATCGATAATGTTGAAATTCTTCAGGAAGTCTATTCGCCGATACAGTAGCGTCATGTGATCGGAGATTCTAACGTCGCGGTCCTCTTCGCCATACTTGAACTCGTAAATCCGGTCAGTTGCCGGCAGGACATCGACTTTGCAGAAATCCCGACCAAAAAGTGCGTTTAGCAACGACGATTTTCCGGCTTTAACCTCCCCGACAACGACGAACAGGAATGGCTGACCGAGGTTCGCCACCAGGTCCTGCAGGTTGCGCAGCGTCTCTTCCGGCGCCCCAATCTGGTGGGCCAGTGCACTCAAGGACCCGAGAATCGTCCCTAGTTGAGCTCGAAGTTCAAGGTATTTCTCGGCGACCATTTCCCGATGCGTTTGCTACTGGCGCGATCCAGCAGAACTGGGCGTGGCGCTGCTCGCAGCATCATTTTCGTTTTTCCCCGACGGTGTCTTTTCCACCTGAGCCGGTGCTGGCGGCGAGATGCTCTTCCGGCCTTTCCGCGCCTCCGGGCGTTGATCGCCAGCCATTTGAGCCGGTGGCGGCTTCGGTTTGTTCATCGCAATTAACTGGCTTACCGTGGCAAACTTATACCCCTTCGCGATTAATCCATCCAAGGTGGCCGGCATCGCGTCGACCGTCTGCTTGTGGATGTCATGGGATAGAATAATTGCTCCCGGCCGCACCTGGGTCAAAATACGTTGCGTTATCACTGAAGCGCCCGGCCGTTTCCAATCGAACGGGTCCACCGACCAGAGAATGATGTTGAGGCCGAATTGGCTTTCTATCCACGTCCTTTGGCGAGGCGTGATCGCGCCATAAGGCGGTCGAAGAAGGGTGGGGGTAAACCCGCTTGCCTGCTTGATTGCGTCTTGCGTTTTAGTGATTTCCGCGGTCACTCGGTCGTCAGAAAGCTTGGAAAGTTGAGGATGCGTCCACGAGTGATTTCCAATTTCGTTTCCCTCGGCCAGGATCCGCCGCACCAGGTCCGGATTAGCCGCAGCATTCTGGCCGATCAGAAAGAAGGTGGCTTTAATATCGCGCTCCCTCAGCATTTCCAGCAGTCGCGGGGTGTTTTCGGCGCTTGGACCGTCGTCAAACGTCATTGCGATATAAGGCTGATCGACCCGCACCTGGAAGTAGGTCGCCGGTTTTGCCGGCGAAGGCGTTGGACTCGGGGCGGGGGTAGAGTCCTGGGCACCAGCGGCCAGGGCGTTTAAAAAAAGGAACAAAATACCAGCAACAAAACGCATACGTTTACAGAAATCGTTTAAGAATAATTTCCAGTTTCTTGACCGTTGCTTCGGGCCAAAGCTTCCGATCGGTGACCAGCGCGAAGTCTAGTGCCCGATGTTCCGGCCAGTTCGCTTCTCGAGGAATTTTTTCGATGACCTTTGGAAGAATCCTTCGAGCTGTCTCCGCATTCGCCGCCAGGTGCCCAATCACGGTTTGAGCGTTGACAGGTTCATCCTCGATCTTCCAACAGTCGTAATCGGTTACGAAATTGATCGAGGCAAGCGAAATCTCGGCTTCTCGCGCCAGTTTGGCTTCCGGAAGGTTCGTCATGCCAATAATATCGAAGCCCATTTTCCGATGAAACTCCGACTCCGCCCGGGTCGAGAACGCTGGTCCATCCATGTTCACGTAAGTACCTCCGTGGTGAACAGTACAACCGACGTTTGACGCTTCCTGGGCGACCAGATCGCGCAGAGGCGCGCTCACGGGATCTGAAAAACCTACATGGGCAACGATGCCGTCCCCGAAAAACGTCCATTCCGACCTTCGACTGGTCCGGTCAAAGAACTGGGAAGGCAGAACGATGTCTCGGGGACGATATTTCTCTTGCAGACTCCCCACGGCACCTACACTCAGGATCCAGCGAACATTCAAGGACCTGAGCGCGAAGATGTTCGCTCGATGATTCAGCTCGGTCGGCAGTAGCCGATGGCCGCGAGCATGCCGCGCCAGAAAATAGACCTGACGCCCTTTCAGCCAACCCAGGATCAGGGAGTCCGATGGACGCCCAAAAGGCGTATCGATCACGACCTCTTCGGGCCTTTCCAGCCCTTCGATGTGATATAGACCGCTGCCGCCAATAATCCCGATCGCCGGAGTTCCGTCACTCATGCTTGCGAACAGTAGGGGGTGAATCGCACGTCGTAAACTTGGAACATTCGGGCAGTTGCAGCGAGTGCATCGTCTCCTGAATCCGCCGATGCATTAATCACGGCTCAATTTATCCCCCGCACTCATCAGTTGCTCGATCCTCTGATCAAGCTGTGCCGCGGTAAGATCGGTACTCACCAACTCCCCTCGCTGGTCGATCAGCCACAATTCCGGGATCGCACGGACGTCGTACTTTGTCGCAAACTCATTTTCCCAACCTCCGCCATCAAAATACTGCGGCCAGGGAATCAATCCCCTGGCCAGGAAATTAGAAAGAGCCTGGGTCTTTACCAGCGCCATATGCGAGTAAGCGTCGAGAGGAGTGGCGACGACGTCCGGACTGGAGTGGCGTAGCAAGTTGGTCTTCATCCGTCTATCTTAAAGCTGGTTAAATTCCAACAAAGGTACCAAATGCGACATGGTGAGCTCACCTAATCCTTTCTGTACATTGAGGTTTGTGAGTTTGGATTAGGTCCAAAAAAACTTCCTTTTTAGCCCCCAACTTTGGGAGCCAGATCCCGACGCTGTCCCGCAGCTTTTCTACCGAGAATCATACTCGCCGAGCAGGTTGAGGTGCCGCCAAGCAACCGTCGAGCCGTGGGCCACCGCGTCGAGAA
>JAFAKL010000062.1 GCA_019235445.1 Verrucomicrobiota bacterium
GAATCGGGCAGGTCCCTCCCCATGGTCTCTTATGAGGCGACCGGACCTGAGCGTTCAAGGACCTTTTCTTCGCCGGAATTTCCCTCGTAGCGGCTTTGGCTGTGCAGGAACGGGTCCACGTTTGTTTTCGTGACGAAGTTCAGACCGGTATTGATGTCGGACGGACCAGTCAACCCGCCGGAGATTTTGTAGAGGAATAGGACCATGACGGTGTAGAATCCCTGGAGATAGGGCTGTTGATCAATGGTGAAGTCTAAATCCCCTTTCGAGATGGCTTGGAGGGTAGTCGGCAGCAGATCAAAGCCGCCGGCGTGAATGCCTTTTGCTTGCAGCTGATGCCCGGCCATTGTCTTTGCCACCGCTGCCGTACTGCCGGCGTCTACCGCAAACATCCCTTTAATGTTCGGATGCCCCGTATAATAGGCCTCCACCGCAGAAACCTCCTCGTTCAGGGTGGGCCCGGTGGATACCTCTCTCAGGGTGATGTTTTTTCCAGCCTCTTTAATGGCCGCTTTCGCTCCGTCCAGTCGTGGCTGGATATTCAGTTGCCCCGGCGTGGCGATAAAGCCGACCACTTCCCCTTCCGGCACCAGTTCGACGATCCGCTGGCCCAGGCCCTTACCGGAGACAAATAAGTCCTGGCCAATATAGCAGAGTCGCTTGTTGCCTTTCGCGTCGGCGTTGTATGACACCACAGGGATACCCGCCTGGAGAGCCTTTCCCACCGGATCGTTAAAGGCCGTTTGGTCTACCAGACAGACGGCGATACCGTCAACGCCGGCGGAGACCGCGGTGTTCAGCGCATTGACCATATCGGTGGCGATAGATTTTTCCGACCCGGTCCACTGATAGGTGCAGCCCAGCAACGCGCAGGCATCCTCGGCACCATACCGCGTAGGAACAAAGAACGGATTGGTCGTGACGTGGTTGACGAAGGTGAATTTCCACTGCGGATGCTTTGGGAATTTTCCGAAGGTCTCGCCTTCGGCAGCCTCCGCGCTTGCAGGTATGCCCAGTCCGAGAGAGGACAAGGAAAGCAGCGCCCCCGCACCGGCAGCTCGGCGCAATGCGTCACGCCGGGAGAGACCCACGCCTTCTCGCGTGGTCTTCGAGTTTCGATTGATCTTGTTCATTTTTTGATGGGGTTGGGTCATCTTTGTCTCAGCAGTTCAAAATACGGCGCCGAGACCGCACGGACTCGGCGCCCTATCTCATCACATGGGCAAGAATTTGTAGATCGTTGTTTGCGAATATTTTTCGCCGGCTTTGAGTTCCGTGCTCGAAAGCTTATGGTGATCGGGCGAGTCAGGAAAACGTTGTGCCTCCAGGGGTACTCACCGTTCAGGACATTATTCAGATGCTGAAGAACCACGAGCATGTTCGTGAACCATGCACTCTTGGCGAGGATCCTTTCTCTTTATTCAACAACCAGGCATGCAGCAAAACCAGCAGGTACAGTTTCTCTCCGACGGCGGCGGCGGGACGTGCGCAACGTGCAACATATTTGAACCCTCAACCTCTTGCAGCGGCAGGGAGGTGCCGTGACGCATTTATCCCGGAGGGATTAAACGAGGGTAGCCCGACTCCGCAAGGCCTACGTCGCGACCGCACGTCAGGCAGTTCTTACTATGGCTGTCGAGGCGCGCCGTAGTCTGCGAAGGCGGCCTGGCACAAAGTGCCTGGAAAAAAGAAAAAGACGCGTGTAGTGCACCAAGTCCGTGACTGGTATGGCGGCGCCGCCGCGTATTTCGGCTGGATGCGCGAAGCGAAGAGGGAGAATACCCGCTGCGGTCTTCGACCGATGAGCGACAAAGCAGCCGGCCGAAAGATGCGCGGCCCGAAGGGTTGGGATGAAAATGGGCCGGCGGCTGCGTTGCTCCTCGGTCACGTATCGATTCAGATATGCTCCCTCGTCGCGCCTTGCCGGCGGCCCATTTTGATCGCAACGGCGCTATACCAGTCACGAACTTGGTGCACTTGTCCCGTAGGGACGGTTGATCAAGGTTTCCTCCAAATGGGTCATTCTCCTTTCCTCGAAAGTGCACTTGGTGCACTCGTGAGCAGATCAACCGTCCCTCCGGGACGGGGTTCACTTTTCTCTTGTTTCCAGGCACTTCGTGCCAGGCTACTTTCGCTTGGTCCCTCCGGGACAGGCTGCGCTTTGCGCGCTTTCGGAGGCAAGGCGAGACGGCTTACTTACCACTGCGCTGCACTTCTTGTCTTCAAGCGGCGCTAACACATACTCGGCTTTAGCCGATCGACTCTTCGCGCATCTTCTGCCGCGCTGCCACTTCCTCATCGGTCAGGCGTGCATCATAGATCGAGCGCGATTCGATGGTTCGCGCGACCAGCGTGGCGGTGGCCACGCCAAGCAGCAGCGGAGCGATAAAGGCACGGTCCTGGCCAGTCAACTCCATCATGAGAACCACCGCCGAGATCGGGCCTTGCGTGGTTGCTGCCAGCATGGCGGCCGCGCCCAGGACCGAAAACTCGCCGAGCGGCACCTCGGGCCAGAAAAAGGACCAGGCATGGCCAAGCACGCCGCCCAGCAATGCGCCGGAGGCAAGCGTAGGAGTGAATAAACCGCCCGGGGTGCCGCTGCCCAGCCACAGAATAGAAGCGGCCGGCTTCAGCACCACAAGCGCCAGCAAAAGCGCGGGCGCTACCTGGCCGGCAAAGGTCAGTTGGGCGATGTCCTTACCGTTGCCAAGTATCTGTGGGAACCAAATCGAAACAGCCCCGAGCAGCCCCGATGAAATTATTGGGACGATGATGCGCAGCCAACCCCGCGGCTTTCTTCGATCGGCCCAGGCAATGGCTCGAACAAAGCCGACTGAGGCAACGCCTATAATCGGTCCTGCCAAGAGCGCCCAAACCACGCTTGAAACCGAACTGGAAGCGAAGGGAATGACGTAGGTCGGAGCATTGGGCAGCGCTATCCACGAAACTGCCGTGGCGATCACTGACGTTACGAGCGCGGGCAGGACATACCTGAGTGCTAGCATCCCTCGCATGACCTCCAGAGCAAACAGCGCGCCACCCACCGGCACGCCATAAGCTGCCGCCATACCGGCTCCCGCGCCACAGGCCACTAACAGTTTGCGCTCCTCGTCCGAAAGATGCCCTTTGTCCGACAGGATGTCGGCAATAGCCGCCCCGGCCTGTTTCGGAGCGCCCTCGCGACCAAGCGACACTCCCATTCCGACGACGAGAATAGAAAGTAAGGCGCTGCCAAAGGTACGCAGCGTCGGCAGTCGTCCGGCGTGGAACCAGATGGCGGCGGTTATCTCGATGCCGTTCCCGGTGCTCAGGTTTCTGAGGATCAACTGTCCTACACCTGTCATCAGCCCTGCGCCCAGCAGCACCAGGACATGCCGCCATGCGCTCGCGCGCTCCGCCGCGTTCAAGAGGTCGAGGCCACCGCCGCTACCCCACATCGTATCCTGCACCAGCTCCAGCAATTTCGTTAGAAGGGCAGCGCCCAGTCCTGCGCCGACGCCTGTGAGGATCACCGCCAGCCAGAAGCATGCAGCGCCGGGACGCGCAAGGGTCGTGGGTATCATGTCACAGCCGGCGGAACCTGATGCTATATCTCTCTATGCATTGTTCGGCCGGCCGCACCGTTTTTACCGGTTCTTGCCTCAGTCCCATCCCTGCACCACTGCATAGTCCAAAGCCGCTGGTTCGAGTTCGATGACAATTGGAAACTTCGGTTCTTGAACAAGTTGGCTGTCGATGTGAACGGACGGATAATTATCGCTGGCCCGTGCTTCAACGCGCCGGCAACGCCAGCGCTCAAAATGAGCGGCGTCCACCTGGCCGGACGCTTGCCCTTCAATCCAGCGAGAGAGATTTTCCCTCTCTCTTTCTCGAACACAAACCAGGTCGAGGTAACCGTCATTTGGATCGGCGCCGGGAGCCAGCCGAAGGTTCGGTCCCGCGAGTTCCAAGTTCATCGCCGCGATCAAGAGAAAGCGATCCGCGATGATTGTCTCGTCCACTTTCAACTCCCATGCCGT
>JAFAKL010000192.1 GCA_019235445.1 Verrucomicrobiota bacterium
TATTAGCAGTTTTCGGCGGTTCCGTTCAGCTTCCGAAATTTCAGAATAATGCGGAAGGCAAACAGGTACGGGTTTTTGAGACTGGCCCCGACGGTCAGAAGGTACCGGCTTTTGTGACGGTCAATAAATTTTTCAACGCTCGGACTCTTATTCAGATCGCGAAAGACACCAGTTTCTTCGCGATCATGGCCGTCGGCATGACCTTCGTCATCATCACGGCTGGGATTGACCTTTCCGTGGGCTCAACTTACGCCCTTGCTTCTGTCTGTGGAGCTCTGATTCTGACGCAGTATGGCGGCTCGGGTGGCATGGGATCCGTCCTTCTTGGCATCCTCGTCACGGTCGGGGTCGGCATTCTGGGAGGCTTGGCGAACGGAACGATGATCGTGGCTTTCAATGTTCATCCCTTCATCATCACGCTTGGCACCATGGCCATCTATCGAGGCATCGCGTTCGTTCAGACCAATGGCCAGTCGATCGGCGGGTTCCCGGAAGCGTTTCGCGCGTTCGTTCGGCAAGAATTCAACGGTCTTAGTTTGGTCCCACTGATCGTCATGATCATTGTCATGATAGTAGGCGGCATTTTTCTTTCGAAGATGGCGCTCGGCCGGAAGATCTATGCGATCGGCGGCAATGAAGTCGCCAGTCGCTACAGCGGTATCCGCGTCGGAGCGGTCAAGATTCTCGTTTATGCCATATCCGGGTTAACCGCAGGAATCGCTGCAGTTTTGTCCTTGGGCTATTATGGCGCCGGGTCCTCTGGAGATGGCCAAGGCTACGAATTGAATGTTATCGCTGCCGCGGTAGTGGGTGGCGCGAGTCTGGTTGGAGGAAAAGGGACGGCCCTCGGGGCTCTACTTGGTGCCGTTATCCTGCAAATGATCTCAAACGGTTTGGTCATCCTTAACATCCCCCAGAATTACAGTCAGATCGTCATTGGTCTGGTCGTGATCGCCGCGGTGTTGTTTGACCAGTTTAATGCCTGGATGGCTAATAGACGGCTATTAGCCCGCACGGGCCGTATCAAGAAGGAGGTAATCGCCTCAAGCGAAACTCCAGTTACTATAACTCCCCAAACAAAATGATCAGGAAAATAAGTCTCACTGTAACAAGCCTGCTAAGCTTGGCGGCTGTTACCGGTTTTGCTGCCGATAAAACCTATACATTTGGCGTCGTTGCCAAATCCAATAACAATCCCGTATTCCAAGCCGCAAAAACCGGCGCTGAGGACGAAGCCGCGAAGCTGAGCAAGGAGAAAGGGGTCACTGTCAAGATCGACTGGCGTACCCCGAATGAGGAGGATCCACAGAAACAGGCGGATGCGCTGGAACAGTTGGTAAACGCAGGAGCCAGCGGGATCGCCGTCAGTTGTTCTGATGCGAACAAATTGACCGATGCAATCGACAAAGCCGTCGACAACGGGGTGCCGGTGGTCTGCTTTGATTCAGACGCTCCAAAGAGCAAGCGCCTGGCCGATTTCGGAACGGACGACATCGATTGTGGTAAGAAAGTAATGTCCGAACTTGCCAAAGTGATGGACGACAAAGGCGTCGTGGCGATCCTCGCGGGAAACCAGAACGCTCCGAACCTGCAGAAACGCGTGGAAGGCGTAAGGGAAGAAGCCAAAAATCATCCCAATATTAAAATTATCGATGCGTACTATCACAAAGAGACGCCTCAGGATGCCGCAGCTAAAGTTGAACAAGTGATGCAGGCCCATCCAGAAATTACCGGCTGGGCGATGATCGGCGGCTGGCCGCTGTTCACCGACAATGCGCTTAAATTCCCTCCGGGCTCTGTAAAGGTCGTCGCCGTTGATGCGTTGCCGGCCCAGCTCGGTTACCTGAAAAGCGGCCACGTGCAAGTTCTGCTGGCGCAACAGGTCTATGAATGGGGCACGAAGTCGGTCGACATGCTCTACGATAAGGTAGCGGAAAACAAAAACCCGCCTTCGACCTTCGTTAAAGGAGAGCTGATCCCCGTGACCAAGGAAAACGTGGATGAGTACGCCGAGAACTGGAAGAAATGGCTGCCTAAGAAATAAGGCTTCAGAACTCTGAAAAGAATGCGGGCTCCCGGCCTTCGGGAGCCCGCTTTTTTTCCGTAAGCTTAGCTTCGGTTATTGCCACCTTACGAAGGGAACAAGATCTTCCTTCTGAGCATTTCCAACGCATGCTGAGTGCAGATCCGCTTGAAAGAAGAGCGGTCCGTCGGAAAGAATTCCTGTTCGATCAGGGTCGCTGAGCCGCGGCTCGCCAGGCCGATAAAGACTGTTCCCACAGGCTTCTGATCGGTGCCTCCGCCTGGACCGGCGACCCCAGTGGTGGAGAGAGCGTTGGTAGCTCCACTGCGCTGGAGAGCGCCCTCGGCCATGGCCCGAGCCACTTCCTCGCTGACCGCTCCGACCGTGGAAAACAGCTCGGCCGGAACACCTAAAATTCGGGTTTTCGCGTCGTTCGAGTAAGTGACGTTCCCCTCGATGAACACTACCGATGCGCCGGGAACGTCGGTGATCCGGCTTGCCAAAAGGCCGCCCGTGCAGGATTCGGCGATGGCCAGTGTCGCCTTAGTCGCCGTCAAAAGTTCGACCACCACTTCTTCCAATTCTTTCTCCTCCGTCGTCAGGATGCAGGGTCCCAATTCGGCCTCGATCAGCTCAGCTGCTGCTGCAACGGCGGACCGCGGGCCGATGACTCTGACATCCACCTCTCCCATACGCGCGCAATAGCCGAGTTCCAGTCCCGGGATAGCCAGGAGCCGATCTCCTATCATTCTTTCGACCTGGGATTCGCCCATGCCGGTCGTCCGATACGTCCTCGCGTGTAAGTCGTGCGTACCGGCGAGCGACCGCAAAAGCGGTAACGCGTAGGTCTTGAACATCGGTCGAAGTTCGCGCGGCGGTCCTGGGAAAAGAAAGAGATGCGGAATGCCGTTACGCTCCGGAATGTACATGCCAGGAGCTGTTCCGCAGTCGTTTGGAAGCACCGTTGCCCCTTCGGGCACGTAAGCTTGCCGGGCCGTGCGATCAGTCATTTTCAATCCACGCTTTTTGAACCGCTCACTGATCTTCTGAAAAATGGAATCATCGTACCGCAAGGGCCGGCCAGTCAGTTCTGCCACGATTTCTCTGGTGATGTCGTCCGAGGTCGGACCTAGACCCCCGGTCACCAGAATGGCGTCGCATCGAGTGGCGGCCTCTTCGATCGCATCGCGAATCGAGTCTCCATCCGGGACAGTCGATTGCCGCTGTACGCGCAGTCCGATCGGAAAGAGTTGTTGAGCCAGAAAAGAGAGATGCGTATTGATGACACTGCCAAAAAGCAGTTCCGTCCCCGTGTTTAAGACCTCGACCCGTGCGACGGAGCTCATGTTGGGTTCAGAAGGTGAATCCATTGACTGATCATCTTGTGCGACGGTCCGTTTTGTTCATTCTGGAAGATGTACAAAAGGTTGGCCAGCATCCGGATCAAGATCAATTTGGGGTGAGCCTTTTGCAGATGTTCCTGTTGGAGAGTTCGTTTCTGATGGGACAGAATCTGCACGCAATCGCTGGTTGTCAGGATCCGTCCTCCATGGAACGGATCCAGCAGGATCGCACCGTGTCGAACCACAAAGTGACCTGGCAGATTAACTCCGTCGACTACGGCGGAGGCCCTTCGTGCGACAATCATGTAGAGCAGCGAGAGGGAAATAGGTATCCCGAGCCCGGAATCCATCACGCAGGGTAGCAGGGAATTGCACGCATTGTAGTAGTCGTTCTCATTGCCGCGTAATCTCAAGTCTTTACCGAAAAAGTGCGCCATGGCCACGGCGCGAGAAATATCTGAATCGCAGAGCGCCAGGCGATCCCGGAGCTCGCGACTCCATGAATCGATCGTCTTCTGATAGGATTCAATCTCCACGCCCGGTTGGAAGATCTGGGCCAGACACCAGCACGCCTGCTCCAGCTCGCCCAGATCGGTGACCTTCTTGCAGATTTCCTCCATTGCCACTTTGGCGTGTTGAACCTCAATTTCCTTCAGGATCTCCCTGACGTGAAGCGTGACCCGCTGATCATCGGTCGAGAGCAAGTCGCGCAGATCGCTTACCGCCTCCGCGCCTCCTTGGACCAGTTGCTTCTTGGTGAGGTTGACCGTCTCCGGATCATTGTCTTTGAGAAGTCGAATGATAGCCTCACGCTGTTTGAACATCGGGATAAAGTTAAGAAACCAAATTGAGACGTGGCGCGTCGCTCCACAAGCTTTCCAGCGCGTAGAACTCGCGTTTCTTCTGAAGAAAAATATGGACGAGAACGTCCGAATAATCCATCACGAGCCATTGGCTTGCCACAGAACCTTCCGAGGCCAGCGGAGAGGTCTGCGCATGTTCCCTGATCCCCTCCCGGATACCATTATTGATCGCCTTCAGATGAGGCTCTGAATTTGCGGAACAGATGACAAAATAATCGGTGAAAGACGAGATCCCGCGCAGGTCGAGAACGACGATCTCCTCGGCTTTTTTATTTTCGGCTAATTTGGCGCAAAGGCGTGCTAACTCATCCGCTCCGATACACGTCTCCCCGGTAAAGATTTCTCTCCTGGATATACTGCAAGACCCTGTCCGGCACCAGATACGAGATTGGCAAATCATTGGCAACTCTGTTTCTGATTTCAGTCGAAGACAGATCCAACCGCCTTTGGACCACCGGATAATCTACCTTCAGGCGCAGGTCGGAACGGCTCAGGATGACGAATTGCACTAGCCGTTCCAATTCCCCGAATTCGTTCCATTTTGGCAAAGTGGAGATATGATCTTCGCCGACCAGAAAAAAGAGAGCGTCTCCCGGGTATTTGCCACGGTATGTCCGGGCAGTGTCGATCGTATAAGATGGAGCACTGCGGTGGATTTCGAGCGCATCGACAAAAAAGGCAGGTTCGGCCAGAACCGCGAGCTGGACCATGGCCAGGCGATCTGCGGCTGACGCGCAGGACTGATTTTCTTTGAACGGAGACTCAGCTGCAGGAATAAAAATCACGCGATCCAGTGACAATTCCTCCAAGGTCTGCCGCGCCAGGATCAGGTGTCCGTGATGAATCGGGTCGAATGAACCGCCGTATAACCCGAGCCTTAGCATCAGTCTGATCTACCTTGGTTAGGCCGCGAACCTGTCCTCATGGGTCACATGTCGTCTGACTAAAAAAGGGTGGTTAATGAGCCCCGAGACGGTAAAATTTGGGCAGCTTATGGAACGAATGCGTCTAGGTCAACTCTTGCTTGTTGGTGTGCCCGGAAGCGAACTTGACTCTGAGACAGCTCGACTCTTCCGCGAGGTCCAGCCTGGTGGATATATTCTCTTCGGACGCAATATCCGCTCTGCCTTGCAACTTCGTAAGCTGATCGACAGCCTTCGGGACCTGTCACAAATTGAGCCGATCATCGCTATCGACCAGGAAGGAGGCCGAGTCTCAAGACTCAAATTGCTCGGCCACGAGCCACCGAACGCCCTCCAGCTCAGAACCAAAGGCGAATCCGCTCTGATTCGTGAACATGGCCGTCTCACCGGAGAACTCCTGCGCCTTTTCGGATTTAACCTGGACCTTTGCCCGGTCCTGGACATTTCTTTTGAGGAGGACGCAGATAATTCCCTCCGCGGTCGATGTTACGGGACATCGGTACAGGAAGTGATCTCTTTCGCCGGGGTGTTCAATGATGCCCTGCTGGAAACCGGAATCCTGTCTTGTGGCAAGCATTTCCCCGGTTACGCTGCCGCGACTCTGGACCCGCATCATGAACTCCCTCGGATCGATCGCAGCCGCGCCGAGCTGGACCAGGCAGAACTTGCGATCTTTCGAGAGTTCGCGCCCAGAGTCAGCAGCATGATGGTCTGTCACGCATGGTATCCCGCCTTCGATGCGGTGAAAACGCCGGCTTCGTTGTCGCGCTCAGTCGTCACCGGTCTTCTGGTGTCCGAGTTCCATTTCAACGGGTTAATCATGACCGACGATCTCGACATGGGCGCGATCACCAACGAGGAGGGAGTCTCGGCAACTGTTCAACGCGCAATGTTGGCCGGAAATCATCTGGCGATGGTCTGTCACCGCGTCCATTTGCTTGCCGAAGCGCAGGCAGCGCTCGAGAAAGTGGATCAGATCGTTCTCGACCGTGCACTGGCCGGGGTGGATCGTTTTAAGCGCAAGCTGGCTCCTCCAAAGCCTTTTTCAGAAGATCGGTTTCGCCTTCTCGATCGCGAGGTTTGGGAGCTTCGTGTTGCCACCGTTGGGGCAGAAGCCGCCGCCCGGCGCAGTTCAGAGGACGGGAAACGTTCCCCGGTAGAAATTTACTGACGGGTCAGTGGAGATGCTGATTTGTGACGGAACGCTCGAGCTGAATTCTTTCCACTGGATATTAGCCGTGGTTCCCATTTAAACTCAGATATCTTCCAATGCTAAAAGAGATCGAGCAGTTGCTACTTCTTCAGGACCGGGACCAAAAAATTAAGATGATCAAAGCAGAGCTCGAGACGGTCCCATCAGAGCAAGAGCGGATTGAACGCTTTGTCGCAGCGAAGAGCAGCGCTTTTGAGCAAGTCAGACAACGAAGCCGCGATGCGGAAATCCAGAGGAAGATGCTCGAACTCGACGCTCAATCCCGCCGGGAATCGATTGCCAAGTACAAAACTCAGCAGTACCAGACTCGCAAAAACGACGAATTCCAGGCGATCAGTCAGGAGATTCGCCGGTTCGAGCAGGAAATCCAACAGATAGAGGATCATGAGATCGAACTGATGGAGCAAACCGAACAATTCCAGAAAGAGACTGTCTACGCGGAATTGGAGTTGAAAACGGCAAAACGGCAATCCGAAGTGCAACAGGCGGACTTGAAGAAAAAAGAGGCAACTTTGGGAGAACGTTTGCAACAGGTTGAGATCGAGCGTGAACAGCTCGCGCAGGGCCTGGATCCGGGCTTAATTTTTCAATACACCCGCCTCTTTACCACCAAGGGAGGAAACGCGGTGGTGCCGGTCGAGCACGAATTTTGTATGGGCTGCCATATGAAAAACACTTCGGCATTGGTGCACAGGGCAAAACTGGGTCGCGAGATCGTCCATTGTCAACAGTGCGGGCGAATTCTCTACTATCCAGGCTGACGCATGGCGGCAAAGAACCGGGGAGGCGGCTGTGGCTGTTGCGGCTGCCTGTTGGCATCTCTTCTGGTCCTGCTCGGCTTGATTCTCCTCGGAGTTGGCTTCGTCTACTTCAGCGCTTCCACCAGCAGACGGAACAACGCCGTTGCTCCGGGCGGCCAGGTTGTTTCGTTCCCGGCGACCTTCATCCGGCAGACCTATCTTGCCGCCAGGCAGAAGTTCAATCAATTTTTTGCGGATCCCGCCGAGCGGCGCGTGGCCTTCTCAAATTCAGAAGTTAATGCGCTCCTGGCCGCCTCTCCCGAACTGCGCAACTGGACGCGCGGCACGGCCGTCGTTCTCAACCAGGACTCAGCTGACGTTTCCTGCAGCTGGCCTCTGGATCTTCCATTTCTTCCTCGGCGCTATCTGAGTTACGCATTTCAACTGCGCCCTTCGATGCGCGGCGACCAGTTGGTCTTGGACGTTTTAAGGATCGAAGAAAAAGGCATCCCCTTGAAAGCCGCAGAGACACGGCAATATCAACGCATTGTGGTGCCTCTCATGGAACAGGCATTGTCGACGTTGAACAAGGTCCAAGGGGACCGATCAGTGCACGAGGTTCGAATCGAAAACGGCAATCTGATTCTCGCGCGTTAGGAGGCACGCACGGTGGGCTCAGAGGACTTGAAGTCCGGTTTTACCGGGTAGACCTTATCTAATGCCTCCGCGCAAAAAACGAACCATCGCCTCTGAACCTTCTTCCAGGATTTTCGCGGTGATTGGATCAGACGAAGGAGAGACAAAAAGGCGTGCCAACGAATTGGCACGCGAACTTACGCCGGAACAAGGCGCGGAGTTCGGGGTGGATACAATCGATGGAATGACGGACAACGCTGAACAAGCCATCTTGCGCCTCCGACAGGTGAGAGAGGCGATTCAAACG
>JAFAKL010000117.1 GCA_019235445.1 Verrucomicrobiota bacterium
TGCAAAGGATAGGGAATGGCTGAGCCAGTCGAAAATAAAGGAGACCTAACGGACAAGTTGGAGGCCGATCGCCAGAAGATGGCGATCCAGGTCACCGAACTGCAGCAAAGTTACAATGTCACGCGGTGGTTCCGCGCTTCGGTTCAGAGATATCCCTGGGCTTGGATACTGGGTTCGGCAATTGTTGGTTTTTTGCTGTCGCGTGTGCCAACACGGAAGAAAGAGGTCTACGTTTGGCTTCCGGGTCGCGACGCCCCGACCAGCGATATCGATGGCGCTTTTATTCGGAGAAAGAAGGCCAAGACTTTGCCTCGGGAAGAGGGAAGATATCGCGACAAAGAAAAGCACAGTTCATCATTGATATTCAAGGTTTGGTCACTAATTAAACCAATTCTGACTGCGTATTTGGCGCGAGAAGTCTATAGCCGGATGAGCCGGTTACGATCGGGTATTCCTATGCAGTGATTTTTCAGTGGAGAGAGAGATGGTGCGCCGAAAGCTCGGTTCAGGAAACAGAAGTCGATTGTTGGTGCGGAACCGTAGCCATGGAGCGGGGACCATTCTACGATTCGGTTTTGAACTTCTGGCCGGTGTCGGACTTGAATTGTTAAGACGATCGACAAAGTCTTGGCTCAACTACATCAGGACTAACACCCGGCTGCGTCCGCAAACCCCGGGGATTCGAGAGGGTTCGGCATCCGCTCTTACCGACAGTTCATCGACTCAACTCCCTGCCGTTGTTCCTGCTAGGAAAGGCCGGCTCACTGGGAAAGGACTATTTAGACTGCTAAAAGCAACCGCCCTTGAATGGAACCAGGACAAGTGCCCCCAATTAGGCGCTGCCCTTGCCTACTATGCCGTTTTTTCCCTGGCGCCCTTAATGCTGCTCCTATTGGGTTTATTCGGAATTATTTATGGAGGCAATCAGCAGGCGCGCGAAAAAATTCTAGAACAGCTAAGCTATTTCCTTGATCCCAGCGCACTGCAGTCAGTCCAGGAAATCGCGACTAAAGCCGCCCAGCCCAAGCCTGGCCTCTGGGCCGCCGTCACTGGAATTTTGATCGCCTTGTTTGGCGCCAGCGGAATATTCGGGCAGTTACAAGATGCACTGAATACTATCTGGGATGTTAAGCCAAAACCAAAGGCTGGAGTGTGGGCTTTCATTCGATCACGGTTCCTCTCTTTTGCTATGGTCGGTGGCGTCTGCTTTTTAGTGCTGATCTCACTAACGCTGGAGGGAGTCTTGAAGAACCTGCACGCCTTTTTGCAGGGAGTGATGCCAGGTGGGCACTATGTGGGGTTGGGAGTCTTCTATGTCTTCGATCTCGCCATTATTGTTTTCCTTTTTGCGATGATCTTTCGGTTTCTTCCTGATGTGAAGATTTCCTGGCGTGACGTTTGGCATGGAGCCGTTCTAACGGCAGTTCTCTTTGTCATCGGCAAATTTATGCTGGGTCTTTATTTAAGCAGCGGCGCGGCTGGCTCGGCCTATGGAGCGGCTGGCTCATTGGTGACGCTTCTCCTGTGGGTCTTTTATTCTGCACAAATTTTGTTGTTCGGCGCAGAGTTCACCAGGATCTATGCGGATACCTACGGCTCGCTCGTTCAGCCAGATGAATACGCGGTGAGAATTCAGAAAACAGAAGTGGAGTTGCCGCAGCCGTAACGAAGGACTCTTCTGGATCTGTAAGTGCGTCCGAAAGCAATTCGTTCAGATCCGATCAAGGCCCGTCGAGCGATCCCGTTGGGTTAACGAGTTTCAAGGCTCGTCCACACAATCAGGGAGCGGATCTAAAGCTGTACCTCTACCACGGAAAATCCCATGAGCACAAACGACGGATACGATTCTAAGCCGCAAGAGACTGAAAAGGACAAAGACCTCAAAAAAAACCAGCAGCAACCTGGAGAGCATTTAACGACGAATCAGGGCCTCCAAGTTACCGACGATCAAAATTCGCTAAGAGCAGGCGCTCGTGGACCCACGCTACTAGAGGATTTTCATCTTCGTGAAAAAATCACCCATTTTGATCAGGAGCGAATTCCGGAACGGGTCGTCCATGCGAGAGGCGCTGCCGCGCATGGATACTTTCAGGTTTATGAAACACTGAGCGAATTGT
>JAFAKL010000358.1 GCA_019235445.1 Verrucomicrobiota bacterium
AAAGGAGAAGGCGTTTTGTGCAATTCCGGCGTGAGCAGGCTCAGTAGCAGGCCCACGGCAATTCCACCTTTGCTCAGCACATCCGGGATGATGAAAAATTCCAGATCGACAAAGGTCGTCACCACGAGGATTGACAGAATCGCCCACACCGAAAGGAAGGTTGGAAACGGCACCAGGACGGCTGCGGTAGCAAATAATAGCCCGGTAAGCGCTTCCACGATCAGGTAAACCTGACTGATCGGGGCATGGCACTGGGCACATTGTCCCCGAAGCAGCAACCAACTGAGGATCGGAACATTCAGGTGCCACGGAATCGGTTTTTGACAATGTGGGCAAAAGGACCGGGCGGGATGTAACAGCGAAATCTCCCGGGGGATGCGATAGATGCAGACGTTCAGGAATGATCCGATGATCGCTCCGAAAAAGAAAGAAGCGGCGACTGTCAGGTACTGCACTTTACTGCTTGGCGAGATCAGGTTCGACGAGCTCGCATAGCAGATGGATAATCACCTTGTGAGCCTCCTGGATTCTGGCGGTGATCTTTTCGGGAACCAGCAGTTCGACATTTGCCAAACCGCAACAGAATCCACCATCGCGGCCCAGGAGAGCGATCGAATTAAGTCCAAGCTCTTTCCCCCGCTCGAGCGCGCGCTTGATATTCTCAGATTTGCCACTCGTGGTCAGGGCCACCAGCAGATCGCCGGGCGCGCCAAATGCTTTGACTTGTCTAGCAAAGAGTTCAGCAAAAGAGTAGTCGTTTCCGATGGCGGTTAACAGGCCACCGTCGCCGGTCAGCGAGATGGCTGGATAAGGCCGGCGATCGGAAACAAAGCGGCATGCTAATTCGGCCGCGAAATGTGCGCTGTCGGACGCGCTGCCTCCGTTGCCGCAAACGAGCACTTTGTGACCCGAGAGCAAGGTCTGGCGGAGCAAATCCGCCGCCCGAGTCACTGCGTCCTCCAGGTTAAATATGGTGCGAATGGCTGCGATGGACTCATTGAGAGAGGCCCGGATGGACATATAAAGAGGACTCTCTTCGAGGAGCCATCTGATTTCAAGCTGGAAAACCTGACTGGACGTCTTACGATCTGCTCATGCGGTACTGGGCGTTTCTACTTGGTTTTCTCTTTCTCGCCGGGTGCGAATCAACAGACGATACGTATATTCCAGGACGAATTCCCAAGGAGAGGGCAGTCGCGATCGCCATGCAAGCGAACAAACAATATCCGTATCCGTTGTCGAAGGTCACCCGAGTCTCCTGGCGTCCGGAGCAAGGTTATTGGGCAATCGATTTCAGAGATGAGGACGAGGATTATGGCAAGTTTTATCTTGTCAACGGCAAGGGCAGGATCGTAGGAGTGGGCAACATTCAAGGGGACCAATACTATTAGTCGTCGGCGCGGGTTGAGATCTAACTTCGCGATATAGGATTTGTGGAAGCAAACCGGGCTGAAGGCCATGCATGAAATGAACGATTGCTAGACCTGTTAGTTAGGGCTTGTCGAGCCCCGATCAGCTCAGGCGTCCTTCGGTTTGCTAGATCCTCTTTGCAGTTTCCGCTTGTTGACCGAGTCGCAGAGCCAGGGCGACTAGCTCGTTGTAATTTTCGAGACCGGTCACAAAGCGCTCAGGTATACCTTCCATTCCGACTTGTGCGCCGGCCAGCGCACCAGTCAGACAGGCCCGGGACATGTTTTGCCCGCCGCCATTCAGCGCGTGAAGAACAGCAGACTCGAAATCGTCGCGAAATCGCGCAGCCAAGTAATAGGCAGCAGGCAATTGGTGGTAAATCGCACAAGGCATCCCATACACAATCGATACCTTCCATGCTGGTTCGATTCGAATTCCAGGGTCTTCCATCGCTTCTGCCATGTATGACGGTGTCAGCAGGGCGTCCGGAGAAGAGAACTTGCCTGCCCGTGGGGGATCCGGGTCACCGGGCTGCGGCATGGTGCGATTTGTGCCAGTCACCGCATGGAACGGCAAACTCCCGGTTTTTACCAGGTGCAAAAGTTTGTCGGAAAGAAGAGGATCAAGCTTCTCGCCAGCCACCAGAAGAGCGACCACGCAGTTGAATGCCGTGGTCATGGCGACGATCGCTTCATCAGACTGCGTCAGCAGGCAATTGGCTGCGACTGTCTCCGCCACTTTTTGGGGACTAATCGCGTAACGGGCGGCCAAAACCACCGCTCTTTCGGCAGCTTCTGTCGTATCCGCATGCCCTCCAGTCCGGTCCCAACCGAGGTTTTGTTCAACGCGGCGGCGATAGGCCTCTCGGATGGATTGGTTTGTATACCCTCCCGGGCCATGCATGGGCGTTCCGTCCAGATGCGGCAGAAGCTCACGGTCCAGACGTTGGGTAAAGTCCTCCTCCTCATAGGCACCCTTCTCAACCAGCGAGCGCAACAGCATTACTAGAATGAGGCCTGTTTGAGACAACTGTCCCGCTCTCATGCCAGCATGATAACGGCCGGGTTTCGGGTCGGTATACCCAGTAATCCAGTCCCCGAAATCATGGCGCAATTCCGCCAGATCGTAGTACCAATGGGGCCCGAGTCCAAGCGCATCACCAATCAACGCGCCTATCACAGCGCCCGCTGCACGGTCTGCAACTTTCATAGTCCCATTCCATTCTTTCTCAGCATCTTTGGAAGTCAGTGATACGTTGAAGAGTCGACGAGGATTAAATCGCATGTTCGAAGAACCCGCAAGACTGCTCGCCTGGCTCGTTCCCCTTGTGCTGCTCGCTGTCATCATTCTGCCGCAAATGGTTCGGGTCCTGCGAGAGTACGAGCGCGGTGTTATTTTCCGCCTGGGCAAGCTGCTCGGAACGAAGGGGCCGGGGTTGATTTTGCTCATCCCGATCGTCGACCGAATGGTACGGATGGATTTGCGGGTGGTGACGATCGACGTTCCGCGCCAGGAACTCATGACCCGCGACAACGTTCCGATGACAGTAGATGCGGTAGTGTATTTTCGTGTGATTGATCCAGCGGCGGCGGTGGTCCGAGTGGAGCAGTATCTGAAAGCGACCTGGCTCATTTCGCAGACTACCTTGCGCAGCGTGCTCGGGCAGGCTGAGCTCGATGAGCTGTTGTCTCAGCGCGACAAGATCAACATGAGGCTGCAGGAGATTATCGATCGACAGACGGAGCCGTGGGGAATCAAAGTGACTGCCGTAGAAGTCAGAGACGTGGTATTGCCGGACAGCATGAAGCGCGCGATGGCCGGCCAGGCCGAATCGGAGCGGGAGCGCCGCGCCAAAATTATCAATGCCGAAGGCGAGTTCCAAGCCGCGGAAAAACTGGTGCAGGCGGCAACGATGATCTCCGCCCAACCGATCGCGCTCCAACTGCGCTTCCTGCAAACAATGAAAGAAATTTCCAGCGAGCGTAGCACGACAACCTTTCTGCCCGTGCCGATCGATCTGTTTGCGCCCTATATCAAAAGGTCTGAATCGCCGGAGAGTTCGTAGCTGAGAAAGATTGGAGGCGGGAAGAGTAGAATATTTTAGGCTCAGTTTTTAGCCTCGAAGATATCTATGACCTGCCGCGCCAGTGCGCTGTCCACCGACTTTGAAGAAGCCACTTTTCCGAACTTCAACAGTTTTCCTTCTGAAGTGCGAACGAATCGGAAGAGGTACTCAGCGATTTCGTCACTGCCACCGTAGTCGGCGCGCCCACGCAGGGTCGAGACATTTTTTCCCCAGGTCATCAGCTCGATTTCGTGGCTGTTTCTGCGGTTTGATTTGAGCTGAGCGCGCCAATAATCGACCTCTTCGGGCGTGGACAGGGAGAGCACCCGAACAGCGCCATCGCGAACCAAAGCCGTTCTTTTTTCCCAATACTCAGCATTCATCGGAATTTGCAGCTGCCGCTTGAAGGAAGGGGTTACCGAATTGCCTTTTCAGTCCAGCATCAAACAATGAGACCTTTGAGAGGTCAAGCTGGCATTCAGAAGGGCCAAAACGCAAAAGGCGGAGGAAAGAAGACCCGCCCACGATAATACCCGGGATCCCTGTAGAAGCGATCGTAGTACCGTTGATTATTGTCGCGGGTATCGACCTGGTATTGCCGGCTACGCGGAATCGATCCGAAGACAACCACCGGCGAGCCCACAGACACGGCTTTAAAGAAGGCGATGGCATTCTGTTCCGGCATCCGAACGCATCCGTGCGATGCAGGATAGCCCGGCAGATAGCCCGCGTGCATTCCTATCCCGGGCGCAAACTGCATAAAGTACCGCATCGGCGCGTTGACAAACCTGGTCCCCGCCGGGGTGGGCATATCCGTATCGGCATCCGCAACAACCGTCCGATTCTGGCGGTCAACGATGCGCCCATAGATACTGGAAACGTGGTTCAGATCCTTGTTCGTGATCTGAAAAGTCCCGGCGGGGGTCAGGTGCCCGGGACGTCCCGAGCTGATTGGGGATTCCATGACCGCTCGGTCGTGGTAAAGCAGGTAAGCTTTCTGTTCCGTGAGATCGAGTTGTACGGAATACTGGGCCAGAGCAACCCGTGCCAGACAGTCCAGCGTGACAAATGCGAACACAAACAGTTTCATGTTGCTGAACGGAGGTTACTTTAATCAAGGCCGCCGATCAATGGACGTTGCTCTTTGCAGCGTTGCCACTCGACAACATCTCCATCCGGGATTAGTTCGGAGAGCATGGAACCGGCTGTTGATGTTAGTGCCTTGCGCAAGGAATACACGTTATCCGGGCTCTTCAGGAAAGACCTTTCGAGCGACCCCTTTCAGCAATTTGAACTTTGGTTTGAAGAATCGGTCCGCACGGCCGGCACCCGGGAACCGAACGCAATGACCTTGGCCACAGCATCGCGGGAAGCGGCGCCGTCAGCTCGCGTGGTGTTACTCAAGAGCTTTGACGCGGAAGGCCTGACGTTTTTCACCAATTATGAGAGCCGAAAAGCGCAGCAATTGGCGGACAATCCGCGGGCGGCGCTGAATTTCCATTGGCCTTGGCTGGAACGGCAGATCCAGATCGAAGGCACCGTTCAGAAAGTGGGTCGGGAGAAGTCCAAGGAATATTTTGATAAGCGACCCATCGGCAGCCGGCTGGGGGCCATGGTGTCCAAACAAAGCTCGGTAATCGAGAGCCGATCGGTGTTGGAGCAACGCCTCGCAACGATGCAGGCGAAATACAAAGAAGGCAATCCCCCGCTCCCGGAATTCTGGGGTGGGTACCTGCTCATTCCGGAACGCTTCGAATTCTGGCAGGGGCGCGAAAATCGATTGCACGATCGCTTTCTTTACACGCGATCCGCGGACGGGCGATGGAAGATCGATCGGTTGTCGCCCTGAGATTGTTCACCGGATATATAAACCACAGATTTCACAGATCGGAGATGAGATTTTGGCGGTTTTAGCCGGAGTTATACCTGAGCTTAGCGGCGCAAATCAAATCACTTATCTGTTTTAATCTGTGCGACATGTGAAATCTATGGATCATAATCTCCAATCGATACCGGCTCCCCATTTTGATCTCGAAAAAACGCTGAATTCCGGACAGGTGTTTCATTGGACGCGACTCGGGAGAGGGTTTGTCGGTGCGTTGGCGGAGAATCTGGTCTACCTGGAGCAAGCGGGTGAAACGATCCGGGTCACCGCGTGGCACGCCAAGGCGGCGGCGCACTACTTAGCTCTGGATCACCCGCTCCCGGAGATCCTGAAAACATTCCCTGTGGACCCAGTGATCCAGACGGCGATCCAATTCAGTGAAGGCTTGCGTATCATTCGGCAACCTCAATGGGAATGTCTCGCGACTTTTCTGACTTCGCCGCTCAAACAAGTTCAACATATTCGCGCGATCTCGCTTGCGATCCGCAAGCGTTTCGGCCGGAGATTGCAACGGGACGGAATGGAGGTATTCAGCTACCCGCGCCCGGAGCAGGTTTCAGGAATTCCTCTCGCAGAGCTCCTTGAATGCAAATTGGGTTTCCGGGCAGCTAATCTGCTCGCTACCGCGAAAATCGTGGCATCCGGAGAGATGGATCTGGAGGCGCTCCGGAACTTATCCACGGAAGACGCCCGTGCGGCTCTCTGCGAGCTGCCCGGCGTGGGCGAAAAGATTGCCAACTGCGTTTTGTTATTCGCATACGATCGTCTGGATGCGGTGCCCGTCGATGTCTGGATCGCCCGAGTGCTGAACGAAGTCTATTTTGCTGGACGCCTCAAGGTTCCTTTGCGCGAGTTAAAATCGTTTGCGGCCCACTATTTCGGTTCTTATGCTGGTTACGCACAACAATACTTGTTTCATCACTGGCGTTTGACATACCGAAGAAGGTAATGATTCAAGTAGCTCTCTGCCCCAGCGAGATTCGCAGAATTTCAGCGACCGATTTAGGCGACGTGACCGCCGTAGTATTCGACGTTTTGCGGGCGACATCTTCCGTAATAACCGGCCTTGCGTCCGGCGTGGAGTACATCATCCCGGTTCGGACGGTGGAAGAAGCCCATCAGCGTAAATTGGCAGATCCCGATCTGTTACTGGCTGGAGAAAGAGAAGGATTACCGCCGCAGGGGTTCGATCTTGGGAATTCGCCGGAGGAATTCTTGAAGATCAGAGGTAGACGGGTAGTAATGACCACGACGAACGGAACGGCCGCCATCGAAAGCGTGCGACTGGCGTCGCAAATCCTGATTGGCGCCCTAGTGAATCTTGATGCCTTGGCAGATTATTTGTTTACTCATCCACCGCGAAGTCTTCTGCTGGTATGCGCAGGAACCGGCGAAGAATTCAGTCTCGAAGACGCAATCGCGGCGGGCGCACTGGTCGCCCGTCTGCCTGACGACCAGGCGGCCTCGGATTCGGCGATGATGGTACGAAGCCTTTATGAGCGCGTGGGCGACGACATGGACTGGTGGCTAAGACAAACGCAAAACGGGAAACGCTTACAGAGGATCGGCAAAGGCGCGGACATCACGTGGTGTGCGCAGCTCTCGGTCTATAACCTGGTGTGCCAACTCAAAGGGGGAAAGATCATTTGTTCCACGAAATAATAGCGGGGGAAAACGGGGTGGCGGAGCAGGAGCAACGAGCCGGTGGGGCGGGGGAGAACTGGGGTACGTTAGCGCCGCCTGAAGACAAGAAGTGCAGCGCAGTGGTAAGTAAGGCGTCTCGCCTTACCTCCGAAAACGCGCAAAGCGGGGACGCTTTGCCTACAGGAAGTGGCAGCGTACTGATAAGTGAGGCCGACAATCCTGGCGCTAAACACCTACGAACTGGGGCAGCCGTCTTCAGGAGAGGGAGTCCAGATTCTGCCTGGAAGAAAAGGCGTGGAGGAACCCTTCTCGAAACCGATATGCCGTTCTGCTGCGAGGCGCAGATACGCTTTTGCCGGCGTGTAAATTTGCTTTGCTAATAGCTTGAGCTACAGGTGGAGCGCAATTAGTCTAGGCGCATTTTTCGATGTCGGATACGAAAAAGATCATCTGGGCGGTCGTTGGTTCGCTCATTTTGCACGTTTTTATTATCCTTGGATCGAGCAAGGTGATCACGCTCTGGCCCTACGTTTCGCCTCCTGAGCAAAAGGCGGAAGATACACCTCCCGAGTTGACGATGTTGGACGACAGCCAGCCGCCTCCGGACGAGCAAAAGCAAGAGCGGCAATATCTCCGCACGAATGACGACCAGAAGACCGACCAAAAACCTGCCGATTCCATGTTCGAATCAGACAAGGACACGGCGGCCGCCAGTGAAAAGCCGGCCAAAGGCGATGCGCCCCTCCCGACGCAGGACGGGAAGGAAACGCCGGATATAGGCTTCAAAAATGAGCAATATTCCTTAGCAGACCAGGGGCAAACGTTTTCCACCGACCCGGGCCGCCAAGCTCAGGCGCAACCTGCCAAGGAAGAGACCAAGCCGATTGAAACTCCGACGGTTGCTCCTACTCCTGAACCGACGGCCACTCCCGAACCTACGAGTAGCCCTGAACCTACGAGTAGCCCTGAACCTGCGAGTAGCCCTGAACCTACTCCTTCTCCTCCTGACCTGACTTCAACGCCGACTCCTGAACCTACCCCGGAGGTCGTCCCCTCCGACGAAGAGTTAGCAATGCTGCGTCCCACGCCCACTCCACGCCCAACTCCCATCCGGAGGCAGGAAATGTTCCGACCGCGCTCGAGCGCTCCGATGACGGCCTATCGTCAGGAGCAGCGCATGACCCGGATGCAGGGAAACATTAACAATCGCGGGAGATCTTCGATCGCGGCGTTGGGAACACCCCAGGGAAGATTTCAAAAGGCGGTGCAAGATGCGGTTGGTTCAAGATGGTACTACTATGTGCGGGAGCGGGGTGACCTGATTAATATCGGTACCGTTGAAATCAGATTCTATGTGCGCCCAGACGGAAAAGTGGAAGATGTAAAGGTGCTCCGGAATTCGTCCAATGAAACCCTGGCCTCCACCTCCTTGCAATCGATCATAGAAGCCGACATACCTCCAATGCCCGAAGATCTAGTTCCAATGTTCTCGGGAGAGCGGATGGAGTTCACGATGAGTTTTAATTTCACTTATTAATTATGTTCCCATTAGCCCTATTCGAAAACACGTTGGATTTCTTCGTCAAAGGCGGCGTTTTCATGGCGGTTTTGCTGCTCTGTTCCTTTGTTGCCATGACGGTTATTTTATTGCGGTCGTTTGCCTTGCGGCGGCGCGCCGTGATCCCGGTCTTGATCGAGAAGGAGATCAACAAGATCAGACCGGGCGAAGAACCCGAGCATTTGCGGCATCTGATTCAAGACGACGCCTCGCCGCTGTCGAAGATTGTGGAAGCGGCGGTGCGCCCCTACAACGCTACCAAACAGGAGACGCTGGAAGTGGTTCAGTCGCGCGCGCGCCAGGAGATCGTTCGGCTGGAAAGCGGCCTGTTCGTCCTTGAGATTGTCGTCGGCATCTCACCGTTATTAGGTCTGCTCGGCGCGGTGACGGGGCTAGTGCGGGTCTTCGGCAATATTGGCAATGGGGCTATGTCAACCTCAGATCTGAAGGGGATTGCCTCTGGCATCGGAGAAGCGTTGAGTACAACGATCGTTGGACTAGCGATCGCCATCGCCGCTCTGGTCGCTTATAGCTACTTCTCTCGGCGTGTCGAGCGCCTGGCGGTCGAGATGGAGTCGCTGGTGATAGATCTTATCGAAAAGATCTTTCACATTAACCGAGGACCGGAGGCATTCGCACCGGAAGGTAACTCGCTCGAAGGAGCAGCGCGATGAGGTTCTATATCAAGCGGAAACGCACGCCGCAGATCATCATTGTATCGCTGATCGATATCTTCGCGATGCTGCTCATCTTTTTCATCGTCACGACGACATTCAAGACGGCACAATCGGAACTGTCGATCAAACTTCCGGAGTCGAAGACTGCAACCCAGGCGAATAATCCAAATGATCCGATTGTTCTGGCAATCACGTCGGACGAAAAAATCGTCCTGGACGATCACCGACTGAAGAGCGTGGACGACTTGCCCGCAGGGGTGCAAGAAGCGCAACAAAAAAATCCCAACCGACCGCTAGCGATGAAAGCGGATCAAAAGGTTTCGTTCGGATTTCTCGTGCAGGTGCTCGATGCTCTAAAAAAGGCGGGAGTCAAGAACCTGCCCACCTTTACCAAATCACCCGATCAGAAATGATTCGCGACATAGTGATATACGGAGAACCCGTCCTGCGGACAAAAGGAAAGCAGGTCGAAAAAATCGATAACGATGTTCGCACATTGGCGGCGGATATGTTGGAAACGATGTATGACGCGAACGGCGTCGGTCTGGCCGCTCAACAAGTGGGCAGGGCGGTCCAACTGACGGTGATTGACGTGAGCGACGCCGAAAGCCGCCCCAGCCAGATGTGGGTCTCGGGGAAAGAGGTCGATCCGAAAGAATACATGCCTCTGATCCTGATTAATCCGGAATTGCGACTCGGTGAGGATTTGGAAATCGGGACCGAAGGGTGCCTGAGCTTTCCGGAGATCACCGCGGACATCCTGCGATCAGCTAAGGTCAAAGTCACTGCCCAGGATCTCCAAGGGAACCGGATCGAGTTTGAAGCAGCGGGCCTGCTGGGTCGCGCGGTCCAACATGAGACTGATCATTTGAATGGGATCTTGTTTATCGATCGAATGTCCTCGGCGGCAAAGGCGTCCTTGACCGGAAGGTTGAAGCGGTTAGCGGCGGAATCAAAGAAATAAAATGAGGGTCGGCCGCCTGCTGCGAACTGCGGATGGTTCATTGCCAGATGATCAGGTCCTGCCAGACCGTGGGGCGGTTGCCGACGTGGACGCGCCCGACCTGATCGGCCGCATTCCTGGCCGGATTTTCCAGGATAAAGTACCCTGGTCCTGGGTTGTTGCCTTGGCCGCGATGCTGTGTGTGTATTTTTTTACCTGCGGCGCGCCCAGATTATTCGATCAGATCGACGGCCAATACGCAGGCGCAGCCCGGGAAATGATGGAGCGCGGGAACTGGCTGATTCCGACTCAGGATGGCGTACCAAGATTGCAGAAGCCGCCTTTCGTCTACTGGTGCGAGACCTTGTCGATGAGCCTCTTTGGAATCAACGAATTCGGGGCGCGTTTTCCGGTGGCACTCGCAACGGCCGGTTTTCTCATTGCCACAGGCCTCCTGGCCCGGCGCGTGGTTGGTACGTGGTCCGCCGGAGTAGCCGGTGCGCTGATCCTGGCGACGTTCATGGGCACGTTCTTTTTCACTCATCTTGTCATGCCGGAGCCGTTTCTAAGTTGCTTCCTGGTCCTGTCGTTCTGGGCGGTTTTGAAGGCAATCGAAGCAGACGAGATGCCGGATAAGGGAAGCGAGGTCGATCTGTGGCTGATGATCGCCTGGACGTTCGTTGCTCTTGGTGCGCTGTCGAAAGGCATCCACGGGCTACTTATTCCGGCGGCGGCAGTTTTTTGCAGCGCCGGGTTGAGGCCGACCTTGCGGGGGATATCGCGCAAATTTCTTCTAAGGCCTCAAGGCTGGATTCTGTTCCTGACGATTCTTGCTCCCTGGTATTTGGTGACTGAATTCCGCTACCCGGGGTTCCTTAAAGATCATTTCTTCAACGAACAGATAGGGTCGGCGTTGAACCGGAGATGGCCTCCCGATAGCGACCGTGTGCCCCTTTGGATCTTCTGGATCGAACACCTGGCGCTGCTTTTTCCCATCTCGCTTTTGTTTCCCGCGTCGATCAGGGCGGCTCTGCAAAAACGGAAAGATCGCAGGCCTTGGTTCAGCGACAATGGACTTATTCTTCTGGCTTGGTTTGTCATCGTCGCCCTTGGGATAACCTTCTCCAATATTCAGGATTATTATCTGATGATCGCCTGGACGCCGGTCGCGATCTGGATCGCCTGGGCGGTGACCAGAAATACAATTTCCTTCCATTGGCCGGCGATTATTGTCGGCATACTGGGAGTTTCGGGAATCGGGATAGCCTCCTTTCTGGCGATTTCGCATGGAAGCTATTCGGGCGATTCCTCCGGCTCCAACTCCCTGATCGCAGATACAATCCTGAACGTGTTTCAGGTTCTGCCGCCGCCAGTCTGGAGAGAGGTCGTCCCTCTTCTTTACGCCGCCTCAGCCTCGGCTCTGGTGGTTGGCATCCTGGTTTACCTGTTCGATCGAAAAGGGAAATCGGAACTGTGCCTCGCGGGGTTTGCTTTATTGATGGGAGCGGTTTTTGTGATTGGTACGCGCGCCATGCAGCTCTTGGAAGATGAGTTTTCTTCCTCGAAGGTGGCGGAGTTCATCGATTCTCGAAACAGCCCGGGAAGCGTCGTGATTGCCCAAGGGGATCCGAACGAGAAGACGACGCTATTCTTTTATGTGCACCAGCCAATCTTTTGGGTGCACGGCCATCCAAATCTGGAGTTCGCCACCCGTTCTCTTGGGATAGGATTTAACCATTATCTGACGCGTGAGCAGGTAGGAGAGGCGTGGGAAGGAACTAAGCGGGTATTTTTGGTGATCGAAGGCACTGCACTGGCAGAGTGGGAGACCTACCTGGGGCTGAATCGGGATGGGCCGAAGCCGATTGGGACATCTGGCTCCCGAGTGATTCTAGTAAATCGGTGAAACAGGAAACAGCAGTTCAGGAGGCGGTTTTCCGGTCTATGGATGTTAATTCGCTGCGACGCGATGAAGAAAAACCAGAATTGAATGGCGGCTGTTTCCTGGTTAAATCATTCGCGGCCACAGGATCTGACTTCTGACTTCTGACTTCTGACTCCTGTCTCCTGTCTCCTGTCTCCTGTGAAAGCATTTTCCCACCGACTCTTTTCACGTCTCTCCAGGTGGGTATGCAAAGGAGTCTTCTTTCTGGTGTGCCGGACGAAGATCGTGTATTTTGGGAGGCTTCCGACTGGAACCGGATACATTCTTGCCAGCAATCACATCAGTCATTTTGATCCTCCTTTTCTCGGTTCGCGGTTCCGGCGATATGTCGATTGGATGACGATGGAGGAGTTATTTCGCAATCGCGCGAGCGCGGTCCTGATGGAATACCTTTGCGCTTTCAAAGTACGCCGCGACGGCACCGATCGCACCGGAATTCGCACCGCGCTGAAACGACTTGAGGAAGGACGCGTGGTGGGCGTTTTTCCCGAGGGTGGGATCCGCGCGGGCAAAGGATCGGTGCTTGAGGGGGCGCCGATGTGGCCCGGGGTCTCCGCTCTTTCTGTACTTTCTGGCAAACCGATTGTTCCGAGCGTGATCCTTGGGACGGACCGATTATACCGTAAGCGAAACTGGTTTCCGGTTCGTCGCGTCGCAGTCTGGATTGGGTTTGGAGAGTATATCTCCCCTCGATCCGACCTTCCAAAGAAAGATGCGCGCGAGCTGATCCAAAAGTCGCTGTCCGAAGCGTTCATTTCGTTGAAAGAAAGGCTGGTGCTCCAGTTCTGCTTGGCTGAGACGGACTTGCCCATGACCCCACAGGCCAGAAAGCGGGAGGATTATCTCCCGTGAACAACATGAGCTCCCTCAGAATCAAGACTTTCTTCCGCATGCGAATGGCCGCCGGTGCCGATGCGGTGATGTGCACCTTGATCAACAGCATCCAATCGAGATTACAAAATCAAGTCTGCACACCAGAAGAACTCGACCTCTATCTTTCCGCGTGCGAATCAATTTCGCGCGATCTGTTTTACCAGTTCCAAAGGCCGGAGTTCGTTCGGGCCGGAAACTATCTCGAGTGGCTTAGTCCGGTTAAAACAGCGTTCCCGGAAAACCAAAAGGCGCGAGCCCGAGTCTTTCTCTGCGACCAGGGATTCCGCGCTCCAACCGTCATTTTTCTTCATGCGTTGATGTCGGCGCACGACGTCGGGTATAGCCGGATCGCCGCTCACCTGAATCGTCGTGGTTGGAATGCGCTGCTGATGCACTTGCCCTATCATTATTCCAGGGTGCCGCGCGGCCATTTCAACGGCGCGCTGGCTTTGACGTCCAACCTTCCTCACAACGCGGAGACGGTACGTCAGGCGGTCACGGAAGTACGACAATTGATGGAATATTTGCGGGCGAACGGGTGCCCTGAATTTGGAATGATCGGGACCAGCTACGGCGGCTGGGTGGGTGCGCTGGTGAGTTTCATGGAAAGAGAATTCCGGTTTGTGACCCTTTTGCAACCGATTGCCGACATCGAGCATGCGATTTGGGAAAGCCCGGCCTCTTCCATGATCCGAAAAACCTTGATGGCTGTCGGGATCGAGCCAGGCTTTTCCAGGCGGCACGCGCATTTAACTTCCCCTTTGCACGGTCGCCCCGCGTGCGAGGGGAAACGTGTGCTTATCATCGGGGGGAAGTACGACACCATTGCTCCGGCCTGCGTTCTCGAAAGATTAGCGCAGCTCTGGCCGCAGTCTCGACTCGTTCTGGTCGAACAAGGCCACTTCGGCTACGCCGCCATGAGGGAAGCGCTCCGCGGCATCGACGATTTGCTTTGAAATGAAAGCCCACGAGCTCGCTCAAAAAGGAAGATACGGGAAAACCGCACATACCCGCTGGTGCATTAGCTCAATCCCGGGGAAACATCCAATGAAACGGTCCGCCCGGAAGGCTGAAAGGGCGTAAGGTCATCTTGATCAATCCCACACCTTTCCTCGCTCTCGGTGGCATCGCAAAGCAAAACGGAATTCATCCTAATGTACCAGTGAGCAGATCAACCGTCCCTCCGGGACGGGTCTACTTTTCTCTTGTTTCCAGGCACTTCGTGCCAGGCTACTTTCGTTTGGTCCCTCCGGGACACACCAAAGAACCGGACCCCAGGGGGCAGGACCTGAACCCTTTAGTGTAGGTTTCGTCACAGATTCCCTTCTGCTCGAAGTTCACGTTCCGCGTGTGCCCAATCCTCGCTTTCGTTCCCGCCGATCCAAAGTTTCTCGGTGTCCGCGATAAAATAAGCGCGGAGCTGTATTTAATCGGACATTACCCGCGCCTTCATGAATGCAGCCGCTTGGACCTCCACTTTCATCGGCGTCACCCTCCTCGGGCTGGTGGCGCTGGACATTTATCGCACCATCTTGCACTCACGCGGTCGTTCCGGCCTCGTCACGGAGGCGCTCACCCGCACCGTCTGGCGATTGGTGCGCGGCATCGCCTTTCGCCGCTCGCGCTTAGGTCGTCACCGGATGCTCAACCACATCGGCCCGCTGCTCTTGCCCGGAATCGTCGCTACGTTGGTAGCGTTGCTCATCCTCGGGTATGCGCTGGTTTACTGGCCGCACTTGCCCGCAGACTTCAACGTCCAGGAGAAAGCCCAAAGTTCCCGCGCCATCGAGGCCCTCTATTTCAGTGGTATCACCTTCACTACTTTGGGGTACGGTGACATCGCGCCGCGCTCCACATCTATGCGCCTTTTAGCCTTGAGTGAAGCCCTGACCGGCTTTGGCTTTATTTCTCTGGCCGTCACTTACTTGGTCTCCCTCACCGCCGCCCTGGAACGTAAGCGCGCCGTAGCCCTCTCCTTCTACCATCAAGCCAGGCAAGGCGCCGATGTCGCGGGTCTCTTGATCAATCATTTTGTAAGCGGCCGCTTTGTGGGAGTCGAAAGCATTTTCGCCAGCGCAGCGCGTGATCTGCAGGGGCTGTTAGAAAGCCACATCGAGCACCCTCTCATCCATTATTTTCACCCCACCCATGTACATAAGAGTCTACCTCGGATGCTGTTTTTAGTGCTGGAAGCCTGCGCGGTTACCCGCGCCTGCCTGGACGCCCAGGCGTACGAGGAACTCTGTCGACACCCCGAGCTGCGTACCCTGGAAGAAACCGGCCGCCACGTCTTATCTGAGTTGGCCACAGCGGTGGGAGTGATCCGGGGCACAGCCATCGCTGAAGACGAACCGGGTCGCGAGGGGGTGCCCACCGTCGAAGAGCCCGCGCGCTGGCGCCACCGTTACCAGGGTACAATGCGCCGGCTGCGGGAAGCAGGGGTGCGTTTGCCCGCTGACACTGAGGCTGGCTGGCGCGAATACCGCCGCCGTCGTCACGGCTGGGAGTTGGAGTTGGCTGGATTCGCCTTGTATTTAGGTTACGATTGGGACGAGGTCACCGGCGACGGTGACCTGCTCCTGGCCGTCGAATAGGCCTCAAGCCGCCGGTTACCTATAGCGAACTGGGAACATAAACCGCTCTTCAGGCAGGAGAGCCGAAGCGTGCCGCCTTGCAATCCGGATTACTCCAGTGTCTTCTATATCTTTTGGCCTAGGCGAGTGTCGTCCAGCTGAGCTGAGGCGCCTGATGGTTAAGCTCACACAAACGATGAGCGGTCGACGAAAAGACGACAAACCGAACGTTTTTCTTTGAAGCCATGCCAGGCGCTTGCTCGTCGATCTGTGTCATCGACATTAGGATGTTGCGGCGCTAGCATCTCGCCCGCTCCCAAATGATGAATCCGCAGGCCAGCAACCATCCACAGCCCGATTCCACGCCATCGGTCCGAAGCTCCAGCCTTGCCGCCTTTGGCCTGGCCGCGCTTGGAATTGTCTTTGGCGATATCGGAACCAGCCCGCTCTATACACTCAAGACCATCTTGAGCATGACCCCCGGCACACCTACAAGAGACGTTGTGCTTGGTGTGCTGTCGCTGATCATCTGGACGTTAGTCATCATCACATCAGTGAAATATGTCGCCTTTGCCATGAGTATCGACAATGATGGGGAAGGCGGCATTCTTGCCTTGATGTCGCTGCTGGGCACCAAAAAGCATCAGCGGCCCATCATCGTCGCGATCGGGCTTTTTGGGTCCGCATTGATTTACGGCGATGGTGCAATCACGCCTGCGATCTCGGTACTCTCTGCGCTCGAGGGACTGAATATCGCGATACCGTCCGTCGAGCCCTACGTGTTACCGGGAGCGGTGGCGATCCTCATTGCTCTTTTCGCGATTCAGCCTCAGGGCACCGCTCGAATTGGCAAGGCCTTCGGTCCGATTATGTCCCTATGGTTTTTGGCCATTGCGGTCATGGGTATCGCCGGCATAGCCCGTCATCCCGCCGTGCTTGTGGCCTTAAATCCTCTCTATGGGTTGCACTTCCTGCTCTCAAACGGCTTTGCGAGTTTTCTCATTCTGGGTGGCGTTTTTCTCTGTGTGACAGGAGCCGAAGCGCTCTACGCCGACATGGGCCATTTCGGCCCTCGCCCGATTCGATTGACCTGGTCGTTTATTGTTCTTCCGAGTCTGGTGCTGAACTATGCCGGCCAATCCGCTCTTGTGCTCGAAGGTACGCCGACTACGGACAACATTTTCTACCGGCTGTGTCCCGAACCCTTGCTGATCCCTTTTATCATCCTGGCTACAATCGCGACTATTATCGCTAGCCAAGCGATCATTACCGGAGCGTTCTCGATGACCCGGCAGGCTATCCAACTCGGCTGGCTGCCGCGTTTGAAGATCGTACAAACATCTGAAGAGGGTTACGGTCAGATCTATGTCGGAGTTATCAACTGGCTGCTGATGATAGTCACGGTTGGCCTAACTCTGTTTTTTGGCAAGTCCGACAATCTGGCTGCCGCTTACGGTATCGCTGTATCTGCAACGATGATATTGACAACCGGGCTACTGTTTATCGCAATGCGCGATGTCTGGGGCTGGAGCTTGATCGCTAGCGCTGCAGTCGCAGGCGTATTCTTCTGCATCGATGCCGGTTTCTTCCTCGCAAATCTCGCCAAGGTGGCTCAGGGCGGTTATGTTCCGCTGCTTCTGGCCACACTAGTTTACGGGGTGATGTTCATCTGGCACCAAGGGTCCGTCATGGTAGCACAACGCCTCCGAGAGGAGAAGATCCCGGTCGAGGAGTTCATGCGTTCGATCAAATCACAGAACATTCCGCGAGTTTCCGGCACCGGTGTTTTTCTCACTCGGACTGCGCACATCGTCCCACCGGTCATGATCTGGCATGTAAAACATAATCGGGCTCTGCAGGAACATCTGTTTGTGCTGAATGCGGTTGGCGAATCGGTGCCATGGATCAAAGATTCTGAGCGCCTCGTTGTCAGCGAAGTAGAGCCGAATTATTGGCGGGGGACAGCGCACTTCGGCTTCATGGAGAAGCCGGATATTCCGGCGGTGCTCAAACAGGCGTGCGCGCAAAACTGTTCCCTCAGTCTCAGTGATGTTGTCTACTACGTCGGTCACGGCACGATTGTCGCCGCGGATGAAGCAAGAGGATTGGCCAAATATCAGCAAGCACTCTATATCGCCATGGAGCGAAACTCCGTACACGTCAACGACTTCTTCCGCCTGCCGGACGACAATGTCGTCTTAATTGGTCGCAGGGTCGCGATCTAGGGTGACGGCACGAAATGAACGGTGGCTTCTGCAACGCATTCTGCCATGAATGGCCCCTGTTTCTGCGACAATCGCAGGATAAGCGTTTTAACGCTGCCGCTCCGCTACGCTTCGCCTTCGCTGCGGCAGGAACGCTGCTAACGCAGCTTATCGACCATCCCTTCGGCGCTGACCAAAATAGAACAAAGCGCTTTTCAAACGCCAGAAAAGGAAGGTTTTGCTTCCTCTCCCGAACGTTAATTTAACCAACAGGAAGGTGGTTGGGTTGAATCCCTCCCCAGAGCCCTGGGCACTGCATTCGAAAAACGACAGAATCAGTCCATTCAGAATCCACGTCGCTCCGGAGGTGTTGACTCTTCAAGAACAACGAGCAATGGCTGCAAAAGGAAGGAGCCTACGCTCTGCTCGAACCCAGTAAACCGCAGAGTCTCGCTCAGGGGTTGAACGACTCGCCGGCAGGACTTGCCGCGTGGATGGTGGAAAATTCCGCGGCTGGAGTGATTGCGTTGGCGACATCGAATCCCGGTTCACCAAGGACGAACTCCTGACCCAAGTGATGATTTACTGGGTGACGGAATCGATCGGCCCGTCGTTTTTGACATACTACGACTACGCGAACGCCAGCGCACTGACGTGGATTAAGGAGGGGATGAAGAAATGGGCCGGTTCGTCCAAAG
>JAFAKL010000418.1 GCA_019235445.1 Verrucomicrobiota bacterium
TTAGCCGATCCCCCTGCGCGTACTGAGATTTCGAAATTTGTTCGCAACAAAAGCGAAAACGAAGGAACCATCGCGATCAGCAGCCGGTTGTGAGTGGCTTCGAAAAGCAGTTCATGGAACAGGATGTCGGCGTCGAGCGCTTTCTGCATCTCGTCCTGTTGTTTTGCCAGCTGATCGAATGCTTCAAAGATTCGTTGCGTTCCCAGGGCGGAAGCGTGAGTCGCCGCGAGCGCTGCGACCGTGGGTTCAACAATGGCGCGCAGTTCGGAAAGCTCTTCCAGCAGAAGGTCTCTGTTCGCCGAGGCCGATAAGATCCAGGTCAGCACTTCCGGATCGAGGAGATTCCAACAGGACTCCGGCCGGACGATGGTGCCGGCTCTGCGTTCAGTTCGCACAAAGCCTTTAGCCACCAGAATCTTGACTGCTTCGCGAACTGCGTTCCGCCCGGCGCCAAAGCGATGGGCGATTTCCGGTTCGGTGGGCAAAGAACTCTCCGGTTTCCAGGCGCCGCCGGCGATATCGCGCCCGAGGGCGGAGACCAGTCGTTCGACAACGCTGACGGAACGGATCGATTCGCGGGCCTTAATTCCTGGCATGAAAACTTTGGGACTGCTCGGGTTTCGTCATCACCAGTATACTAGCTACTTTAGTCCGGCTGCCGCCATGACGCCTTGGGTCACTCGCTTTTGGAAGATGAGGTAGGCGGCCACTGTAGGGATCGAGGCCAGGACAGCGATGGCTGAAGTCTTGGCGAAGGCGATTCCGTAGGCGGACTGAATCTGAGTCATGCCCACGGGAATCGTGAGCATGGTGGTCGAATTCGTGATGATTAAAGGCCACAAAAAGTTATTCCATGTGCCGATGAAGGTCACGATGCTCATGGCCCAGGTAATACTCCAATTCATCGGCAGAAAAATTCCAAAAAGGATTCTGGCGTCGCTTGCTCCATCGATCAGAGCAGCGTCGCGAAAGTCTCTCGGCACCTCATCAAAAAATTGTTTGAAAACAATGACCGTCAAGGGAGTCGCAATCTGGGGAAGGATTAGCCCAAGGTAGGAATTCACGAGATTTAGTTTGTTCATCTGCATGAACAGAGGAATCGCCAGCGCGCCAAATGGGAGCATAAAGCCGACCAGGAGCGCTGCGTAGATTACATGCTTCCCGGCGAATTCGAGGCGTGAGAGGGCATAAGCGCACATGAGAGAAAACAAAATGGTGCAGAAGGTGACCGAGACCGACACCACGATCGTATTTACATACCATCGAAAGATGGGACTATTCTGGATAACATAGATAAAAGCATCAAAATTGGGCGGCCACGGCAGTAGTTTCGGGGGGAGTGCAATGGTGTCGGTTTCAGCTTTGAACGCTGTGGCCGCGATCCAATAGATGGGAAATATCCAGAGCAAGGCCATGATCAGCGTCAGCATCGTGCAAACCGTACTCAAGATCGGAAACCGCCGTGTCTTCATTTCGTGCGCCGGACGTTCAGTAATCGGAATTGAAGCGCCGAGACAACGACGATGACCAAGACCAGGGCAATTGCCACCGTCGCTGCGTATCCGCCGCGATTCTGCTGAAACGCCTCCCGATACATGTACAAAAGGACTACCATGGTGGAGTTGTACGGTCCGCCAAGAGTCAGCAGATAAACCTGATCGAAGATTTTGAACTGCAGGATCAGCTGCAAGACCAGGACCAGGCTAGTCACCGGCCAGATGAGCGGGCAAGTGATGAAAAAGAAACGCTTGACGGCATTTGCTCCATCGAGCGAGGCGGCTTCGTACAGGTCAACCGGAATATTATGGAGGCCGGCGATGAACAGAAGCATGTTGAACCCAACCGTCCACCATATCGTCACCACGGCGACACCGGGCATGGCCCAGGTGGGATCAGCAAAGTAGGCAGTTTGAGCCCCGAAAACGTAGCTAATAATGCCGAAATTAGCATCCAGAAGCCAGAGAGCGGTGGTGGTAACGACGCTGACCGGCAGAACGTAAGGCAAAAAAAAAGCCGAGAGCACGGCTAGCCGCAGGCGCTTCAGGCGAACGACGAGGAGCGCAAAGAAAAAACCGACGAGCGTGTTTGGGACGACTGTCAACAGAATAAAATAAATCGTGTGCCAGACCGACGCCCAAAAATCGCCGTCGTGGGCCAACTCGACATAGTTGGATATCCCCACGAATCGCCCCTGTCCTGCGATGTCCGAATTGGTTAAGCTGAGATAGGCGACCTGGATTGCGGGATAAACGAGAAACGAGCAGTAAAAGAAAAGAAAAGGAACGACAAAAAACCAAGCGACTCGCCAGCCCTTGCGATCCCGAGAACGGCTGGCGTTTCGCTGATTTTGCAGCATAGCAGGAATCTGATCAATTCCGCATCGTCAGGCAGGCTTTGACTCAGAGGAATTTACTGCTGTTGTTTGGCGAACTTTTCCAGCTCTCCCACAAAGCCCTTCATTCCTTGATCGACTGATATTTGGCCGTTGACAGCCGGGACAAGAAAATTGCTGATCGGAGCGAACGTCGGTCCACCCACCCCAAAAATCGGGAGAGCCGGCTCAAATTCGACATCTTTGGCAGCCTGGGTGCTGTATTCGTTGTTAGGGACCATCTGTTTATACGCCTCGCTGTCTTGCACTGGCAGGTAGGCCGGAATATGCCCACCGCCGGCCCATGCTATCTGCTTGACAAAATAGGCGATGAACTTGAGCACTGCGGCGATCTTCTCCGGGGATTCGGGGTTCTTCTCGTTGTTGGGAATGGCGAGTTGATGCGAGTCGGCCCAGGTCTTTTGATTGTCGAAAAACTTCGGCAGCGCAGTAATGCCATATTCGAAAGGGAGCTTGGCCCCCTTTTGCAAGTCAACCAGCGTCGGAACTTCCCAGACACCGTTAATCATGAAAACGGCGCGGCCCGCCGAAAAGAGGGCCACCATGGCGGCGTAGCCGGTATTTTTCGGTATCAGTCCTTGCTTCGCCCAATCGGCCATGTCCTGGAGCGACTTGGTTCCTAGGTTGTTGACGTCATCGAAGCTGAGTTGGCCGTTCTTCACAAAATCGCCATTCTGTTGCTTGAAAAAGGTGTACCAGAGACGCCACAAGGAGGCCGGATCCGCGGAGAAGATGTTTTCAGAGACCGGAATGAGGTGCGTTTTTTCTTTCGCTGTGGTCAGCATCTTGGAGAACGCGTCGAAGCCGTCCAGACCCGTCGGGGTGCCGTCCGAACCCAGCAAGCCGGCCTTCTGGAGGGCTGTCTTGTTGTAGTATAAAACGAGGGTGTGAATATCGAGCGGCACTCCGAAGAGTTGGTCCGAATTCCCGTATTTCTTGCTGATCTCGAGGGATCGATCGACCAGGGATTTTTGAAAATCGGCCGCCTTGAGGCCGGCCTGGGCCAACTCTTCTGTGGTGATGGGCCGCAAATCTTTGGCGGCAATTCCGGCGGCGAAATGGGACAGATGGTAGGTCATCACGTCTGGAGTCTGACCTGCCACCACCGCCGTATGGACCTTGGTATAAAACGGCTCGCCCCATGTGAGGGTCGATTCGGTTACGTGGATTTCGCTTTGGCTCTTGTTGAATGCCTCAACGATCTGTTTGTTTCGAACTCCGTCACCGCCGCCAAGAAAGTCCCAGTAGGTCAATTCGGTTGGAGCGCAGATCGCAACCGTCGAAGAGAAACATGCCGCGAGGCAACAAATAGCTGTTTTGATTGGGGGAAGCATTTGTCTTGATATAGGGAAAATAGAGTGCCCGATCAAGGGATTTCACTACTCATAGGAAAGGCAGAGCAGATTCCAGGAGAGTGGGTTCAGAAGGGTGTGGATGGTGTCTGGACGGAGGGTAAATTCCCGATGTTCTCTTGGTTGAACAGCGTCAGATTTCGCTGCGGTGTTCGTTGCCAGGAGATCGGAACCGGAGATCTCGAGGGCCTTGAGGCTTTTGATCGGAGGGAAGCCTCGCGCATCGATGGTGAGCTCCGCTGCGCCTGACGTCTCTCTGTTCAGCACGAAAAAGACTAGCTTCCGCTGAGCGGCGTCATGAACCGCAGACGCAACGATGTGATCGATCGTTGCTGCCGTTTTCGTATGGTATTGAGTTGACTGAATCCTGGCCTGCAGGACACTGCCACGAGCATGCTGGGAGACAAGTTTGAAGGGATGAAAGATCGTCTGGCGCCAAGCCGCTCCGCCCGGCTCGGTAAAGATAGGTGCGATGACATTGACCAATTGGGCCAGGCACGCCGCTTTCACCCGATCCGCGTTGTTCAGGAGCGTAATCAGAGCTCCTCCAACCATCAGGGCATCCTGCAGATCGTAGACCTCTTCAATCAAGCGTGGCGCGGTTGGCCATCCCGGCTTGGCACGATCCGCCAGCGTACGCGCTTTGTACCAGACGTTCCATTCGTCGAAGGAAAGCATCATCTTCCTGGCGAATCTTTGCTTGGCAGCGATCGCATCGCACACTGCGACGGCTTCTTTGATGAAGCTGTCCATGACTTCGATATTGGCCAGGAACTCCTGCACATCCTTCTCCGGGTTCTCGTAGTACATGTGCAGAGAAAGAAAATCTGCGATTTCGAGGGTGTGTTCCATCACTTCGTATTCCCACGCGCCGAACGTTGGCATGAAACGAGTGGAAGAGCCGCAGGCCGCAACCTCGATGCTGGGATCTACCCATTTCATCACCTTCGCAGTCTCTTTCGCGATGCGGCCATATTCGCCGGCGGTTTTTTGACAGATCTGCCAGGGGCCATCCATTTCGTTGCCGAGACACCAAAACTTTACGGTATGCGGTTCTTTGTACCCGTGCGTGGCTCTGAGGTCGCTCAGGCGTGTGCCTCCCGGGTGATTGCAATACTCGAGGTATTTTCGCGCCTCATCAGGGCCGCGAGTTCCGAGGTTCACCCCGAGCATTGGCTCTGTCTGAGCGAGCCTGCACCACTCAATAAATTCGTTTGTCCCAAAAGCGTTGGGTTCCGTACTAAGCCAGGCCAGATCGAGCCGGCTGGGCCGTTCCTCCACCGGGCCGACACCATCTTCCCAGTTGTAGCCTGAGAGGAAATTGCCTCCAGGGTAGCGAATGATCGTTGGACCAAGTTCTCGAACCAGCTCGAGTACGTCACCTCGAAATCCGTGAGTGTCGGCCGTAGGGTGGTCAGGCTCAAAGATGCCGGTGTAAACGCACCGGCCCATGTGTTCAACGAAGGACCCGAACAGACGGCGGTCCAGTTCCGAAATGATAAAATCAGCATCAACGATGATCCGGGCTTTACTCATAAAAATGGGGGTCAATCAGGCCAACTATGGTGCGGCTCTGAGCGGAACCTTACAAACGCTTGTTCCAAGTGACTGCATTTCTTGCTGAATTCTTGTGTACTGTCGCCGAAATAGCATGCCACTCGCCGCAGATCAGTTGCCTGCTTAACGAATGGCATGTTATTTCGGCGACAGTACACCAGGAGTGGTCGATCAGCATTTTCCACGCCCTTCTCTCGGGCGGAAGGTCGAAACGACGTGATCCTCATCGGTGACCGAATTTCACGCCTCGCGCCTCCGGGCCGAATGCTGTCACAGCGGCCACGGCTACGGCCACCACCGACGCAGTGATGGCAAGGGCCAGACCGTAATTGTTGCCAAATGAGACAGCCATCGCTGCCTGGATCGTCCCATTCTTGGAGGAAAAGAAATTGCCCAGTTGATAAGCAAAACCGGGAAACGTTCCTCGCACCGAATGTGGCGAAAGCTCGTTCAGATGAACTGGAATGACACCCCAAGCGCCCTGGACGAAGAATTGAATCAGAAAGGCGCCCAGGCAAAGCAGGACAGCATTAGTTGAAAAGGCCCAAAGTGGGATGACCGGCAGCGTGAGGACCGCGGCGATCACTATTGCGCGGCGGCGCCCGATCTGTTCAGAAAAGGCGCCAAACACGATGCCTCCAAGAATCGCGCCCAGGTTGTAGATGATAGCAATCGTGCTCACGATTTGGGGTTGGTACTTATGCTGTACTTCCAAAAAGGTCGGATAAATATCCTGCGTCCCGTGGCTGAATGAATTGAAAGCGGTCATCAAAACGATGACATAAATAAAGAGCTTCCATCTGCCTTTGATCGTCCCTCCAATTCCAATCCGTTGGCTGCTGTGCTGACGCCAGGCAGGTGATTCCTCGACGTTTCTGCGGATAAAAAGCACCAGCAACGCAGGCAAGACGCCAACCATAAACATTCCCCGCCAGCCAAGGAAATGGTAACAGGTGCCATACAGCACGGCTGCTAACAGATAGCCACAGGGATAACCGGCCTGGAGCAGTCCGGAAACGATTCCGCGGGTTTTTACCGGGATCGTTTCCATGGTAAGCGACGCGCCCACACCCCATTCGCCTCCCATCGCTATACCGTACAGTCCTCGAAGGATCACCAGAACGGTCAGCGAAGGGGCAAAACCGGACAAAAACTCGACGGCCGAATAGAACAGGATGTCGATCATCAATGTCGGCCGGCGTCCGAACCGGTCCGCCATGATGCCGAAAAGAAATGCGCCTAACGGTCGCATTGCCAGGGTTAGGAAGATGGTGGCTGTAACCGATGGAATGTCCGTTTTGAATTCTTTGGCGATGTCCTTCAGGACGAAAACAATGATAAAGAAATCGAAAGCGTCGAGCGTCCATCCGAGGAAGCAAGCCAGGACAGCGTCCCGCTGGTTTGGCGTCAGATCTCTTAAATCGTTCAGACTCTGCATGGTATCTTATCGAATTACACAACATTTTCTCCGTATGCAATGCTCGAACCACCGCAGCCGCGCACCGGTTGGCATGCGATGGGTTTTCCTTGGATTTGAAACACGGATCTGCTTAAGTGCTCCCAGTCATCCTTATCCGTGACGAAGCGTTGTGCCCAGATTCTCTGTATGGTGGCCGTCTTCCAGCTTATTGGCGGACATTGGGCAATTCTTCAAACGACCGCCTGGGTGGGGATGGTCGTTGAATATTCGGCCACCTTTGGGGTGCAGGCCGGTCTGACCAAGACGTTCGACGGCCAGCATCCCTGCGAGCTCTGCAGGAGTATTGCCCACCACACAGGAGCAGAGAAGAAGCAGGCTGCCAGCATAGAGTTCGGAAAGTACAGCTCCATCGCTCAGGCGAGCGCCACCATCCTCTACCCTCCCATGCGATTTTGGTATCAGCAATTGAGCGAGTGCCTCGTTTCTGGTGTTTCCCGTCCGCCTTTGATTCCACCTCCTCGCGACCCGATCGGGTAGTGAAGGTATTCGGGCCAGGCGATCGCCCGGCCAACATCGGATCATCAAAACGAGAAGGATGACGCGGATCTCCGCGGTCCGTCTCATCGCTGTAAAAAATCAGTGACCCATAAAATTTCCTCTCCACTCGCGCCCATCTTGTTAGCCTGCGAGCTCATTTCTTTCGCTGCTCCATTGTCCGCACTTGCCCATGGCTTTGCGGGAGACCGGTTTTTTCCGGCAACCATCACCACTGACGATCCATTTGCTGCCAGTGAGTTGTCCCTGCCGACCGTCGCAGAGATCCGCCAACCAGGGAGTCCGCCGTTCAAGGACATTGATATCTCTTCAGACCTTTCTATTTTGATTTTTCCGGATACCGCCCTGACGCTGAGCGACGGGTATCAGATACAGAAGGCGGCTAATCAACGGGCGCTCACCGGTTTTGACAACGCCGAAGCCAACGTATTGTACGAATTCTTTGAAAACGACCGGCACGAGGCCATCGCTTCTGTTGGATTAACCTGGGAAATCGGGGGCACAGGCAGACGGGCGTTGGGCGCCGACTCGTTCAGCACCTTTACCCCGATTTTTTATTTCGGGAAAGGGTTTGG